>CALXIU010000198.1 GCA_944388415.1 uncultured Ruthenibacterium sp.
TCCCTTTGCTTGTTTGTGCAGTTGCCAGACCGCACTCCTATTATAGCAAAGGGAGTTTTTATTCCTTCATGATCGACATAAGTCTTCTTTGGAACCACTCGCCTAGCGAGTGGTTTTCGATGCACAACAAAAAATTCCGCCGGATGGTTGCATCCGGCGGAAAACACGCTTGGATCAGATGGCGTCGAGACCTTTCTTGACGTCGGCGAGGATATCGTCGATGTGCTCGAGGCCGACGGACAGGCGGATGAGGCCCGGCGTGATGCCCGCGGCGATGAGCTGCTCGTCGGTGAGCTGGCGGTGCGTGGACGACGCGGGATGCAGCACGCACGTGCAGATGTCCGCGACGTGGACGACGTTGTTCGCGAGCGTCAGGCTGTCCATGAAGCGCACGGCGTCCTCGCGCCCGCCCTTGACGGAGAACGAGATGACGCCCGACGCGCCCTTGGGCAGGTACTTCTCGCGCAGCGCGGCGTACGGGCTGCCCTTGACCGTGGGATAGTTGACAAACTCGACCTTGTCGCTGGCGGCAAGGAAATCGGCGACCTGCTCGGCGTTGCGGCAGTGGCGCTCCATGCGCACGGCCAGCGTCTCGAGGCCGAGGTTCAGGATGAACGCCGCGATCGCGGGCGGGTACATGCCGAAGTCGCGCATCAGCTGCACGCGCGCCTTCGTGATGTAGGCCGCGCGGCCGAACTGCTCGGTGTACGTGACGCCGTGATAGCTCTCGTCGGGCTGGCACAGCTCCGGGAATTTGCCGTTCGTCCAGTCGAAGTTGCCGGAGTCGACGACGACGCCGCCGACCTGAACGGCGTGACCGTCCATGTATTTCGTCGTGGAGTGGACGACGATGTCCGCGCCCCACTCGAACGGGCGGCACAACACGGGCGTGGCGAACGTGTTGTCGACGATGAGCGGCACGCCGTTTTTGTGCGCGATGCGCGCAAATTTCTCGATGTCGAGCACGGCGATGGCGGGGTTCGCGATCGTCTCGCCGAACAGCGCCTTCGTATTCGGGCGGAAGGCCTTCTGGATCTCCTCCTCGTCGGCGTCGGCGTCGACAAACGTACACTCGATGCCGAACTTCTTCAGCGTGACGGCGAACAGATTGACCGTGCCGCCGTAGATCGTGGACGCGGCGACGAAGTGATCGCCGGCGGTGCAGATGTTCAAAACGGCAAGCAGGCTCGCGGCCTGTCCGCTCGTGGTACACAGAGCGCCGACGCCGCCCTCGAGTGCGGCGATCTTTTCCTCAACAAACCCGACGGTCGGGTTCGAGATGCGCGAGTACATGTGGCCGTCGACCGAGAGATCGAACAGCTTGCCGATGTGCTCGGTGGAGTCGTAGGTGTACGTGGTGCTCTGGTAGATGGGCATTGCCTTTGTGTCCCCGTTGCCGGGCTTGTAGCCCTCGTGCAGGCATTGTGTTTCGATGTGCATTGATTGTTTCTCCCCTCTCAGATCTCATCCCGCGCGAGCTCGGCCTCGCACGCTTTCATTGCGTCAAGCGTCTTTTGCAAGAGCTTGTCCAGCTCCCAGCCGAGGCGCTCGGCGCCCGCGCGGATGACGTCGCGCGAGCAGCCGGCTGCGAATTTCTTGTCCTTGAACTTCTTTTTCAGGCTGGACAGCTCCATGTCGGACACGCTCTTCGAAGGGCGCATCAGCGCGGCCGCGCCGATCAGTCCGGTGAGCTCGTCGCACGCGAAGAGCACTTTTTCCATCTCGTGCTTCGGCTCCGGGCTCGACGGGCACAGGCCGTAGCCGTGGCTCGCGGCCGCGTACACGAGGCGCTCGTCCCAGCCCAGCGCGCGCATCATCTCCTGCGTCTTCGCGCAGTGCTCGTCGGGATGCTCCTCGAAATCGAGGTCGTGCAGCAGCCCGACCGTCGCCCAGAAGTCCGCCTCGTCCGCGTAGCCGAGGTCGTTTGCGAACCACCGCATCACGGCCTCGACCGTGCGGGCGTGCTGGAGGTGGAACGCCTCCGTGTTGTGTTCGCGCAGCACGCGCCACGCTTCGTCTCTTGTCGGAATCGACATGAATGAATCCCCTCTTTTGCTTTAATGTTCCGCTTCCGCGCACAGCACGGCGACGGCGCGCTGCATCTCGTCAAACCGCTGTTCCATCTCGGCCACGAGGCGCAGCTGCGTGCGGCAGCGCTCCAGATTGTGCGTCGGATGCGTGACTTTGAAATAGGTGTCGCCCTGCAGAAAGTCGGTCAGAAAGCGCATGCCGCACTCGAGCGTCATCAGCTTTGCGCCCCACGGCAGCGTCTCCTTTTCCTTCTTCGTCAGCGCGGGGCCGGCCGTCTCCAGATAGCCGCGCGTATACGCCTCGAACAGGGCGAAGTCGAAGTGTACCTTGTCGAGGTTCTTCTCGTCCTCGGCGGCGGTCGACGCGCCGAAGCGGATCGAATCGCCGTAGTCGTTCGCGGCAAGGCCCGGCATGATGGTGTCGAGGTCGATGACGCACAGCGCCTCGCCGGTTGTCTTGTCGAACAGGACGTTGTTGAGCTTTGTGTCGTTGTGCGTGACGCGCAGCGGCAGCTCGCCGGCCTCGAGCAGGTCCATCAGGAACGAGCAGTCGTCCTTGCGGGCGGTGATGAACGCGATCTCGTCGCGGCAGAGCTTCGCGCGGTTTTTCACGTCGCGGCTGACCGCGCGCTCGAAGTCGGCGTAGCGGCTGCGGGTGTCGTGGAATTTCTCGATCGTCTCGTGCAGCGTATCGGCGGGATAGTCCTCCAGCTCACGCAAAAACGCGCCGAAGCTGCGCGCGGAGTTGTAGAAATCGCGCGCGCCGCGCGCCGATTCGTAGCAAACGGAGTTGTCGATGTAGTGGTAGCAGCGCCACGGACTGCCGGCGGCGTCCTCGAAGAAATACGCGCCCGTCTTCGTCTTGAGGTAGCTCAGCGCCTCGCGGTCGGCGTCGCCGCCGCGCGCGAGGATGCGCCGGCGCAGATATTCCGTCACGCCAAAGATGTTCTCCATGACGTCCTTGGGCTTTTTGAACACGCCGGTATTGATGCGCTGGATGACGTAGCGCAGCTCGTCGTGGCCGTCCTCGGTCAGATAGACGGCGTACGTGTCGTTGATATGGCCCGCGCCGAACGGCTTGACGAAGCTGGCCTTTTCGCCAAGCTTGAACGCGAACAGCGCGTCCTCGAGGTTCGGATCCTCGACGCCGTCGATGGTGCGGCGCGTGGCGTAGATCAGTTCGCTGGCCTCTGTGCGCCGGCATTGCTCAAGGCGGCACCACGCCTTGATGGTCGCATTGAGGTTGACGTGCACACCGTCTTCCAGAACGTTGTCGTGGTCGACGACGGCGTTCGCGTTGACGAGGCACGCGCGGCCCAGCACAGCGTTCGTTCCGACGACCGCGCCGGGCAGCACAAGCGTGCCCGCGCCGAGGCTTGCCGACGGGCTGACGTACGCGCGCGGGTGCACGAGCACCGGCACGTCAAAGCCCGCCTCCAGCAGCTGGAGCGTCCAGTGCAGGCGCAGGCGGTTGTCTCCAAACGCGGCAATGGCCGCGGGATATTTTTCGCGCAGCTCAGAATAATCGCCGCATTTTCCGACGATATTCGCGCCGCGCACGGCGTCGTCCAGATACGCGACGCCCTGGAACGCGCCCGACTCGACGGCCAGTTCGCCGACGACGTGGCCGAAGCCGCCCGCGCCGAGGATCAGCAAGGTTTCCATAACGATTCCCCTTTTCATTCAGCTTCGCGCGGCCACGCAGCCGCTCTCGAGCTTTGCCAGCGGTGCGATGCGCGCGCCCGCTTTGACGATCGCCCCCGGCGCGACGTGCGCGCACTCGCCGACGACAGCGTCGTGATCGACGACGGAGGACATGTTGACGATGGCGCCGCGCCCGATCTGCGCGTTCGCGCCCACGGCGGCGAGCGCCAGCACGACCGCGCCCGGCTCCAGACGCGCCGCCGGGCTGACGTACGCGCGAGGGTGCACGATGACGGGCAGCCGGTAGCCCGCCCCGGCGAGGCGGCCCAGCCACGCGGCGCGCAGCGCGCAGTCGCCGAACGCGGCGTAGGCGCAATCATATTCGCCCGTATAGCGCGCGAAGTCCCGGCACGGGCCAAGCGCGTTTTCCGCCGCGTCGTCCAGAAATCCGATCTGGTCGAATGTTCCGGTCATTCGCGCCGCCTCCGCGACGGTGCGCCCATAGCCGCCCGCCCCGAGGATCAAAAGCCGCATCGCGATCCCTCCGTTTCCTGTATTTATTCAGTGTACCACAAAATCGAACGTCTGCATAGTGCCGCGCCGCACGACGGACGTCTTTTCCCCGGTTTGCCCGTGTCTTTTTGTGTGATTTGACAAGATTGTACAGGGGCTAAACAAAAAATTCGTCGTTGGAGACGCAAAAAGACATATCTCATCTCACACTCTTATGGTATAATTAGTATATTCTTGAGACTTGGGAGACGAAGACGAATGGCACAACCCATTTTGCAGCTGGAGGGCGTGACAAAATCCTTCGACGGGACGCCTGTCCTCCGCGGCATCGACCTGGCGGTGCAGGCCGGAGAGTTCATCACGCTGCTCGGTTCGTCGGGCTGCGGAAAGACGACGACGCTGCGCATCATTGCCGGTCTGGAGACGCCCGACGCCGGGCGCGTCGTGCTGGAGGGGCGCGACATGACGGGCGTGCCGCCCGAAAAGCGGAACGTCAACACGGTGTTTCAAAGTTACGCGCTGTTCCCCCACATGACGGTGGCGGCGAACATCGGATACAGCCTGAAGATCCGCCGCCGTCCGAAGGGCGAGATCGCCCGCGCAATCGACGAGGCGCTGCGTCTGGTGCAGCTGGAGGGCTTCGGCGGCAGGATGCCGTCGGAGCTGTCCGGTGGGCAGCGCCAGCGCGTGGCCATCGCGCGCGCCATCGTGAACGAGCCGCGCGTGCTGCTGCTCGACGAGCCGCTGGGCGCGCTGGATTTGCAGCTGCGCCGCCAGATGCAGATCGAGCTGAAGCGCCTGCAAAAAAAACTGGGGATCACGTTTATTTACATCACACATGACCAGGAGGAAGCGCTGAACATGTCCGACCGCATCGCCGTGATGCGCGACGGGCGCTTTGAGCAGATCGGCACGCCCGCCGAGGTGTACGACCGCCCGAAGACGGCGTATGTCGCCCGTTTTGTGGGCACGGCGAACATCGTGCGCGGCACGGTGGAGGCCGTCCAAAACGGCGTGCTGACTGTGCGCGCGGAGGGCGGCAGCGTGCCGTCGCTGTGCTGCGGCTGCGGCAAAGGCCCCGGCGACGCGGTGACGATGGCCGTGCGCAGCGAGCATGTGGAGTTCTGCGAATCGGGCGGCGTGCCCGCCACCGTGCGCGAGAAGAGCTTTGCCGGCGGGATGCTGCGCATCGCGCTGGCGCTCGAGGACAGGGCGGAGCTGGTGGCGAGCCGGCACGGCATCGACATCGCGCTGGAGCCGGGCGACAAAGTGCGCGTGACGTGGCAGGCGGAGAACGCAGTGCCCGTCGAGGAGGAGGGCGCATGAAACAGCGCAAGAGCCTGTGGCTGCTTTTAGCCCCGATGTACGTGTTCACGCTGTTGTTCGTGGCGGGGCCGCTCATCTACATGTTCGTGCTGAGCTTCGAGACGCGCGCCGAAACATGGGGCGTGATCCATGAGTTCACGCTGGACAATTACAAAAACATCTTCCAGCCCGTCTATTTGCAGACGTTCGCGGAGTCGTTCCGCCTCGCGCTGACGAGCACGGCGCTCATCGTGCTGATCGGCTACCCGTTCGGGTACTTCATGGCGAAGCTGTCGGAGGCATGGAAAAAGCGTCTGATGCTGCTGTTGATGATCCCGTTCTGGACGAACTCGCTGATCCGGCTGTATGGGTGGATCATCATCTTCCGCGCGAACGGGACGCTCGATAAGATCCTGATGGGCCTCGGGCTGACGGACGCGCCGCTGAAGCTGCTGTACACGTACCCTGCGGTCGTCGTCGGCATGGTGTACGCGCTGCTGCAATTCATGATCCTCGCTGTGTTTTCCAGCTGCGAGAAGATGGACTGGAGCCTTGTGGACGCGGCGCGCGATCTCGGCGCGTCGCCCGCAAAGGCGTTTCTGACGGTGACGCTCAAGCTGACGATGCCGGGGCTTCTGTCCGGCGTGATCCTGACGTTTATCCCGTCGATGGGTCTGTTCTTCATCGCGGACATCCTCGGCGGCAACAAGGTGGTGCTGGTCGGCAGCCTGATCCAGGATCAGCTGATGAAGGCGCACAATCAGCCGTTCGCCGCGGCGCTGGCCGTGGTGCTGATGCTTTTGACGACGGCGATGATCGCGCTGTACAAGCGCGTTACGCACTCGGACGAATTGGAGGGCGTGCTATGAAAAAGAGCAGATTCCGCCCGTCGCACATCTACCTTGCCGTCGTGATGCTGCTGATCTATCTTCCGCTGGTGCTGGTGATCGTCTACTCGTTCAACGAGAGCAAGATCTCCAGCGTATGGGCGGGCTTCTCGCTGAAATGGTACAAGGAGCTGTTCTCCGACAAGGACTTGTTCAAGGCGCTGTGGAACAGCATCGTGCTGGGCGCGGCGTCGTCGTGCGCGGCGGCGGTGATCGGCACGCTGGGCGCGGTGGGCTTCACACGCGTCAAAACGCGCACCAAGGGCGTGATGGAGTATCTGTCGATGCTGCCGATGATGACGCCAGAGATCATTCTCGCAATGGTATTTATGGCGTTTTTCTCACTGCTGGGCCTTCCGTTCGGCATGACGACGCTGATCCTGGCGCATACTGCGTTTTGTGTGCCGTATCTCTACATGCTGGTGCGCGCGCGCCTCATCGGCATGGATCCCAGCCTCGCGGAGGCGGCGCGCGACCTCGGCGCGGGCGAGGCGCGCGTGTTTTTCGACATCACGCTGCCGCTCATCGCGCCGGCCATCGCGTCGGGGATGCTTTTGAGTTTCGCGATGAGCTTCGACGACGTGATCATCTCACTGTTCGTGACGGGCGTCGGCGTCAACACGCTGCCCATCAAGGTGTACACCGCGCTGAAAACGGGCGTCACGCCCGAAATCAACGCGCTGTGCACGCTGATGCTGGCCGCTGCGGCGCTGCTCGTTGTGATATCCAGCGTCCTCGGCCGCCGGAAGGGCGGCGGGACGCGGTAAGAAAGTGGAGGGTAAACAATGAAAAAGTGGATTTCTCTGGCGCTGTGCCTCTCGCTGTGCCTCGGCCTCTTCGCGGGCTGCGGCGCGTCCTCTTCTTCCGCCGGGGCGGACTCTTCCACGCCGGCTGCGTCCGGCTCCGGGATCGCCGCCGAGCCCGTGAAGGGCGAGGGCACGCTGAACCTGTACACGTGGGAGGGCATGTTCCCGCAGGATGTCCTGGACGGCTTCACGGCCGAGACGGGCTACGAGGTCAGCTATTCGAGCTTTGACACCGACGAGACGATGCTGGCGAAGCTCGAGGCCGCGAATGGCGGCGACTACGACCTCATCATCGCCGACGACTATATCATCGAGACGGCCATTGCCGAGGGCCTCGTCGCTGAGCTGGACAAGACGAAGCTCGAGAACCTGGGCAACGTCAACCCGCTGTATCAGGGCCAGTTCTATGACCCCGAGGACGCCTACACGGTGCCCTACGGCGCGGGCGTGATGACGCTGGTGTACGACCCGTCGCTGACGGACGTGGAGATCACGAGCTACGCCGACCTGTGGAACGAGGGTCTCGCGGACAACATCGCCGTCGTGGACAACTACCGCGTCATCAACGGCATGGCGCTGAAGGTGCTGGGCGAGAGCTACAACGTCACCGACACGGACACGATCCGCGCGGCGGGCGACAAGCTGCTGGAGCTGGCGCCGAACATCCGCCTCATCAAGAACGACAATGTGCAGGACGATCTGCTGTCCGGCGAGGTTGCCGCGGCCGTGATGTACACGAGCCAGGTGACGCTGGCGTGCCTGTCGAACCCCGATCTGAAGGTCGTATACCCGGCCGAGGGCGTGGGCTTCGGCATCATGGCGCAGTTCATCCCGTCCGAGGCGCCGAACGCCGACGCGGCGTATGCGTTCATCGACTATATCCTGCGCCCGGAGATCGCCAAGCAGTGCTTCGAGTGGCTGGGCTACTACTGCACGAACGCGGCGGCAGACGATCTGATCGAGGAGGAGTATCAGTCCTTCCTGACGCTGCCCGACGGCTTTGACTCCGACATGGAGATGATCGAGAACATCACCCCGGAGGCCGAGGAGATGCACATGCAGGTGTGGACCGAGTTCAAGGCCGCCTGTGAATAAACAGATCTCGCGACGATATCGCTGAAAATCACGCTGCGCGCTGCGCAGCGTGATTTTTATTTTGTTTTGACGACATTTTTCACAATAAAACACTTGTTCTTGTTAACGCTCTGTGATACGATGAAAGCAATAAGAACCCGAAGGGAGTTGTTTGCCTTGTCCGAGCAGAAACGAGTAAGAAGGACCGCGCAGCAAATCGCGGCGGACACCGACGCGCAGATTGAAAAGCTGCGCGTTTCTATTCAGGAGATCGAGGAAAAGAAGGCTGCCGCAGCGGCGGAATTTGACGCAAAGATCGCTGCTGTCGAAGATAAAATCAAAAAGCTGGAAGCCCGAAAGAAAGAAGTGCTCACCCCCAAAAAGCGCCGCCCGCGCAAGAGCAAAGCAAAGCGGATCCAGGAGCTGATCCGCCAGGCGCAGAAGTCCGGCATGAAGCTGAACGAGATCGCCGAGAAGCTGGGCGTCTCCCCGGAGGAAGCAGAATAAGAGCAAACAAACACCCGCTGGGCCGGATAAAACCGGCACAGCGGGTGTTTTCACTTCTTGATCTTGTCCCAGTACGCCTTCGCGGCCTGCTCGGTCTTGTTGGGGCCGTACTCGTAATACCTGCGGCCCACGAGCTCGTCCGGCAGGTACTGCTGGCGCACCCAGTGGTTTTCGTAGTCATGCGGATAGAGGTAGTGCTGCCCTTTGACCGCGGCGTCCGCGCCGTCGAAGTGCTTGTTTTGCAGCTGGCGCGGCACGGCGTAGGCCTTGCCCGCGCCGACGTCCGCCGTCGCCGCGAGGATGGCGTTGTGGCCGGAATTGCTCTTCGGCGCGGTCGCGAGCAAAATGGCCGCGTCCGCGAGGGGCAGCCGCGCCTCCGGCATCCCGAGCTGCAAGGCGCTGTCGACGCACGCCTTCGTGACGGCGATGGCCATCGGGTACGCGAGGCCGACGTCCTCGGCGGCGATGACGAGCAGGCGGCGGCACGCCGAGAGCAGGTCGCCGCCCTCGAGGATGCGCGCGAGGTAGTAGACGGCGGCGTCCGGGTCGGAGCCTCGGATGCTCTTTTGCAGCGCCGAGATGCAGTCGTAGTGCATGTCGTCGCTCTTGTCGTACCGCGCGCCGACGTGGACGGTGAGCTGCGAGACGAGCTCCTTCGTGATGGTCCTCGTCCCCGCCCCGGCCGCGGCGAACTCGAACATGCCGAGCGCGCGGCGCATGTCGCCGCCCGCGGCGGAAGCCAGCGCGTCGAGCGCGCCGCCGTCGATGTCGACGGGCGTGCCCTCCTCGCCGAGGCGCGCCGCGGCGCGCGCGAGACCCTCGCGGATGTCGGCGGCCGCGAGCGGCTTGAACTCGAACACCGTCACGCGCGACAAAAGCGCGCCGTAGACGTAGAACGCGGGGTTTTCGGTGGTGGAGGCGATCAGCGTGATGTCGCCGCTCTCGACCCACTCGAGCAGGCTCTGCTGCTGCTTCTTGTTGAGGTACTGGATCTCGTCGAGGTAGAGCAGTACGCCGCTCTGCGCGCCGAGCGTACCGACGCTGCCGACGACGGCCTTGATGTCGGACGTGCCCGCCGACGTGCCGTTGAGCGCGTGCAGCGCCATGCCGCTGCGCTCGGCGAGGATGCGCGCGACAGTCGTCTTGCCGACGCCGGGCGGGCCGTAAAAGATCATGTTGGGCACGCGGCCGGATTCGACCGTGCGGCGGAAGAGGCAGTCCTTCCCGAGAAGGTGCTTCTGGCCGCACACGTCGTCGAGCGTGCGCGGGCGCAGGCGCTGCGCGAGAGGCTCGTTCATCGCGCGCCCCCGCAGCCGGTCACGGCGGGCTCGCTGCGCCAGTCGGCCAGCTTGCGCGCGGCGTAGCCGTTTTCGAGGAAGTAATCGATGGCGTAGACGAGGCTGCGGTCCCAGAAATTCCACTCGTGCACGCCCGTCCACTCCATGCGGCGGTAGTGCGCGAGCGGCAGCTCTTTGACCGCCGCGTGCAGGCGGTCGTTCTGCTGGCGGATCTCGTAGACCGCCGTGTCCTCGAGGCCGTTCGTCAGCAAAATCTTCGGCTGGCTGGCGGCGTCGAGGCGCGACACGCGCTCGAACAGCGCGTAGAGGTCGCTGTCCTCGGGGAAGCCGAGGTCCTCGCCGAAGATGGGGCCGAACACGGGCAGAAGCAGCGCGCGGTCACCCTTTTCGAACATGTAGCGCACGTCGACCGCGCCGGAGAACGACGCGCAGCCCGCGTACAGCTCCGGGTGGGAGAGCCCGAGGTACAGCGCGCCGTAACCGCCCATCGAGAGCCCGGCGATGAAGTTCTTTTCGCGCTCGCGCGGGAGGCGGAAGATGCGGCCGAGCTGGTCGGGCAGCTCCTGCGTGACGAACGTGTGGTACGCGCCGCCGAATTTCATATCGTGATAAAACGAGTTGCCGCAGTCGGGCGCGACGAGCACAAGTCCGTTGTCGGCGGCGTAGCGCTCGGCGGCCGTCATCTGCATCCAGCTGTCGCCGCAGTTGGTGAAGCCGTGCAGCAGCGTGATGACGCCCTTGACCTGATTGCCCACCTCGGCGGGCAGATCGGTCGGGAAATACAGCTGCACGTCGACGGTCGTCTGCATCACGTCGGAGCGCAGCTTGCAGGATACACTGGCCATAAGTTCGATCTCTTTTCTGTTATTCGTAGAGGGGGAAGCGCTTCGTCAGCTCATCCACCGCGGCGAGCGTCTCTTCCTTTGTCTCCTCGAAGCGGAAGACGCAATTCGCGATGCACTTCGCGATGACCTTCATCTCCGCCTCACCAAAGCCGCGTGTCGTGACGGCGGGCGTGCCGATGCGGACGCCGGACGTGACGAACGCGGAGTTCGGGTCGTTCGGGACGGTGTTCTTGTTGGCGGTGATGCGCACCTCGTCGAGGCGGTGCTCCAGCTCCTTGCCGGTGACGTCCGTGCCGCGCAGGTCGACCGTCATCAGGTGGTTGTCGGTGCCGCCGGAGACGAGCTTGACGCCCTCGGCGAGCAGCGCGCCGGCGAGCGCCTTCGCGTTCTTCACGATGTTCTGCTGGTACGTCTTGAACTCGGGGCGCAGCGCCTCGCCGAAGCAGACGGCCTTCGCGGCGATGATGTGCTCGAGCGGGCCACCCTGCGTGCCGGGGAAGATGGCCTTGTCGATGGCCTTCGCGTATTTCTCGCGGCACAGGATCAGGCCGCCGCGCGGGCCGCGCAGCGTCTTGTGCGTTGTGGTGGTGACGACGTCGGCATACGGCACGGGACTGGGATGCACGCCCGCGGCCACGAGGCCGGCGATGTGCGCCATGTCGACCATAAACAGGGCGCCGACGTCGGCGGCGATCTTCGCGATGCGCTCGAAGTCGATGACGCGCGCGTACGCGGACGCGCCCGCGACGATCATCTTCGGGTGATGCTCGTGCGCCTTCTTCTCGAGGTCGGCGTAGTCGAGGTAGCCGTTCTCGTCGACGCCGTACGGGATGAAGTTGTAGTTCTTGCCGGACATGTTGACGGGGCTGCCGTGCGTGAGGTGGCCGCCGTTCGACAGGTCCATACCGAGCACGGTGTCGCCGATGTTCAGCAGCGCGAAGTAGACGGCGAGGTTCGCCTGCGCGCCGGAGTGCGGCTGGACGTTGGCGTGCTCGGCGCCGAACAGCTTGCAGGCGCGGTCGCGGGCGATGTTCTCGACGACGTCAACGCACTGGCAGCCGCCGTAATAGCGGTGCGCGGGATAGCCCTCGGCGTACTTGTTCGTGAGCACGCTGCCCATCGCGGCGAGCACGGCGGGCGAGACGATGTTCTCAGAGGCGATCAGTTCGATGTTTGCGCGCTGGCGGTCAAGCTCCGCGCGCATCGCGGCCGCGACTTCCGGGTCGCTGTTTGCAACGAAGCCGATCGTGTCCATCATTTCGCTGTACATTGGTAGAAAACCCCTCTCTGCAAAAATAATACCTCTATTATAATGCAAACCGCAGTTGTGCACAAGCGGCGTTTGTGCTATGATACATCTCGGATGAAAGGACGGTTTTGACCATGCGCACAAAAAAGGATACGCTCGAGATCGTGGAGCGGCTGAAAGCGGAATATCCCGTCAGCGAGTGCACGCTGACGTACGAGGACGCGTGGCAGCTTCTGGTGAGCGTGCGGCTGGCGGCTCAGTGCACCGACGCGCGCGTGAACGTCGTGACGCAGGAGCTGTTCGCGAAGTACCCGTCGCTGGAGGCGCTGGCCGACGCGGGGGCGGACGCGATCGAAGAGATCGTGCGGCCGTGCGGGCTGGGACGCAGCAAGGCGCGCGACATCGCGGCGATGGCGCGGATGGTGCTGGACGAGTACGGCGGACACGTGCCCCGCGAGATGAAGGACCTGCTGCGCCTGCCGGGCGTGGGGCGCAAGAGCGCGAACCTCGTGCGCGGCGACATCTTCGGCGAACCCGCCGTCGTGACGGACACGCACTGCATCCGGCTGGCCAACCGCATCGGCTTCGTGACGGACGAAAAAGACCCCGTCAAGGTGGAGAAAGCGCTGTGGAAGGTGCTGCCGCCAGAGGAATCGAACGATTTCTGCCACCGGTGCGTGATGCACGGCCGCGCCGTGTGCACGGCGCGCAAGGCGATGTGCGGCGTCTGCTGCCTGCGCGACATCTGCCGCACGGGGCGCAAGACGCTTGAGGAAAACTGAATTTGACAACGGGCCGCGCGCCGCGCGGCCCTGTTTTTGCGGAGGGATGGAAATGGAACAGACGCAGGGCGTCTGCCGCAATTCGCTGACGGCGGGGCTGCGCGACGGCGTACCCATCGGGCTGGGATATTTTTCGGTGTCGATCACGTTCGGCATGATGGCGGTGGCGAGCGGCCTGCCCGTGTGGGCGGCGGTGGCCATCAGCATGACGAACGTGACGAGCGCCGGGCAGTTTGCGGGGCTGGGCGTCATCGTGGCGAACGGGTCGCTGTTTGAGATGGCGCTGACGCAGCTTGTCATCAACGCGCGGTACGCGCTGATGAGCCTGTCGCTGTCGCAGAAGCTCGACCGGCGCGTGACGCCGGCGGACCGCTTTCTGATGAGCTTCATGATCACCGACGAGGTGTACGCCGTCGCCGCGGGCGGCGAGGGCAGCGTGGGGCGGCGCTATTTCTACGGGCTGATGCTGGCGCCGTACCTCGGCTGGGCGCTGGGGACGCTGACGGGCGCTGTCGCGAGCAGCCTTCTGCCCGCAATGGTGCAGAGCGCGCTGGGCATCGCGATCTACGGCATGTTCATCGCCATTGTCGTGCCCGTCGCGAAGAAGGTGCGGCCGGTGCTCAAAGTGGTGGCGCTGAGCGTCGTTTTGAGCTGCGCGGTGCACTACCTGCCGGTGCTGAACCAGATCTCGAGCGGCTTTACGATCATTTTGTGCACGGTCGTCGCGGCGGCGGCGGGCGCGGTGCTGTTCCCGGTGAAGGAGGCGTCGGAATGAGGTACAACATCTGGGCGTACATCCTTGTGATGGCGGGCGTGACATACCTTGTCCGCATGCTGCCGCTGGCGCTGATGCGCAAGCGGCTTGAGAACAAATTCATCCGCAGCTTTTTGTTCTATGTCCCCTACGCGGTGCTGACGGTGATGACGGTGCCGGCCGTGTTCGAGAGCACGGGCAGCCTCGCGTCGGCGTGCGCGGGCTTCGCGGTGGCGATGCTGCTGGCCTACCGCGGCGCGCAGCTGCTGCCGGTGGCCATCGCGGCGTGCGGCACGGCGTTCGCGGTCGACTGGCTGCTGACGCTTTTCTGACGCGCACTTGACACGGGCGCGCAAGGTGGTATAATAAAAAACGGACATAAAAACAGGGGGGCCGAAAGGCTTAGATTTGACCGCCGCACGCGGCGTCATAGACCCTTCTTACCTGATCCGGGTAATGCCGGCGTAGGGAGTTTTTGCAGGTCTTTCACAAGAGAGAGCAAAGCTCAGCGCGCCCGCGGTTTTTGTGCCGCGGGCGCGCTTTTGTTTTTATGTTACATTATCTTTTGGAGGGGTCATGATGACCAAAACGTACACCCGCACGCGCACTTTGGTGGAGTGCGCCCTGATGATCGCCGTCGGCACCGTGCTGGCGCAGATCAAGATCTTCGACATGCCGTACGGCGGCAGCGTCACGCTGCTTTCCATGCTGCCGTTCATCCTTGTGTCGTTCCGCCACGGCGTCAAGTGGGGCCTCGCGACGGGCTTTGTGAACGCCATGCTTCAGATGCTGCTCGGCTTCTACGCACCGCCCGCCGGCACGGTGATCGCCTTTGTCGGCGTCGTGCTGCTGGACTACGTGCTCGCGTTCACTCTGCTGGGCTCGGCGGAGCTTTTCACAAAGCCCTTCCGCAGCCGCGCTGTCGGCGTCGCGGTCGGCACCGCCGCCGTGTGCGTGATCCGCTTTCTGTGCAGCTTCCTGTCCGGCGCGCTTTTGTGGGGCAGCTATCAAGAGTACTACGAGTGGGCGCAGGGCATGAGCGTATGGATGTACAGCTTCATCTACAACGCCACGTACATGCTGCCGGAGCTGATCCTGACAACTGTCGCCGCGGTGCTTCTGTACAAGGCCATGCCGAAGTTCTTCACCGCAGAATGACAAAAAAGGCGCTGCAAAGTTGTGCACTTTGCGGCGTCTTTTTTTGCACGTTCGAATGCATTTTTGTGCTATAATAATTTTGGGAAGCAAGTTGGCTTTCAACCGTTTCAGTAAAGGAGTTGTTTCTATGAGTGACCATCTCGTTATCTGCATTGGCCGGCAGTTCGGCAGCGGTGGCCACGAGATCGGCGTCGGTCTCGCGAAAGAATTGGGCGTTCCCTGCTACGACAAAGAGATCCTGAAAAAGGCGGCGCAGGAGAGCGGCATCATTGAGGAGCTGTTTGAAAAAGCGGATGAGAAGCCCACGAACAGCTTCCTGTATTCCCTTTCGATGGGCGGCGCCGGACAGGCGATGGGCTTCACGAACTACAACGATTATCTGACGAACGACAAGCTGTTTTTGTTCCAGAGCCAGACGATCAAGAAGATCGCGGAAGAGGAATCGTGCGTCATCATCGGCCGCTGCGCCGACTACATCCTGCGCGGACACCGCAACATGCTGTCGGTCTTCATCCATGCGCCGATGGAGCTGCGCATCCAGCGCATTTCGCGGCTGTACAATCTCGAGGAGGACGCGGCGCGCGCCCGCATCCGCAAAACGGACAAGAGCCGCTCGAATTATTACGGCTTCTACGCCGACAGCGACTGGGGCGCGGCGGAGACATACGACATGTCCCTCAACTCTGGCAAGCTGGGCATCCAGCGTTCGATCGAGATCCTGCACGGCGCGGCACAGTATTTTACGCACACCAAATAACGTTTATTTGCTCTGCACGGGGTGGGCCTTCGCGGCCCGCCCCGTTTTTTTGTGCGCCGGAACAGCGCTTCTTCCCTGTGCCGGAGGCGCGTCGGGCCGCGCCTGAAACACGCCGTCCGGCGCGTCAAGGCGAAATGACCGCACATCCGGCGAGCGCAGCGCCGCATCCGCCAGCGCGGACGCGGCGGGGCCGAACACCGCGCGGCGCACCTCGCGCGCGCCGTACACTCCCTGACTGCCGCTGCGCGCGGCAAGCCGGACGGCATCCGGCGTGCACGTGACCGTGAGGCCGGACGACGCGGCGCGTTGCGCGAGCGCGTCCAGGAAGCGGAGCGCCACCCGCTCGAGCGACTGCTGCTCCAGCGGTTCGAACACGACCACTTCATCCAAACGGCCGATCAGCTCCGGCCGCAAAGACTGCCGCGCGGCGGCAACCGCGTCGCTGCGCGCGAACGCGCGGCGCTCCTGCGTGCCGAAACCGAAGGCGTTCGCCTTCGTCATGGCCTGCGCGCCGAGGTTTGAGGTGAGCAGCACGATCGTGTTCGTGAAATCGGCGCGTGTGCCGTGCGAGTCCGTCAGGCTGCCTTCCTCGAGGATCTGCAGCAACAGGTCCATCAGGGAGGGATGAGCTTTCTCGATCTCATCGAACAGCACGACGGCGTACGGGCGCGCGCGCACGGCACGCGTGAGCTGGCCGCCCTCAACGTGGCCTTCATAGCCCGGCGGCGCGCCGATGAGGCGCGAGACAGCGTGCTGTTCCATATACTCGGACATATCGAAGCGCAACAGCGCCTTGGGCGTGCCGAAACACTCTTCCGCGAGGGCGCGGGCGAGTTCCGTCTTGCCGGTTCCCGTCGGCCCCAGCAGCAAAAACGCGCCCATCGGGCGCGACGCATCGGCGAGACCGATACACGCGCGGCGCAGCGCCGTCGAGACGGCCCGCACCGCCTCCGTCTGCCCGACGACGCGCGCGGAGAGCGTCTGCACAAGCGACGCTAGCGACGGGATGCGCTGCGCGGAGATCTTCTCAAGCGGGATCCCGCTTTGCAGCGCACAGGCGGCCGCGACGTCCCCCGCGTCCACCTGTGCCTTGTGCGCGAGGCGCGCGGCGGCGCACGCCTCGTCGAGCAGGTCGATCGCCTTGTCCGGCAGAAAGCGGTCGGCGAGATAGCGCACCGAGAGAGCCACCGCAGCGTCGAGCGCACCGGGGGCGATCTCAACGTCGTGGTGCTGTGCGTAACGCGGCGCAAGGCCGTCCAGAATGGCGCGCGCCTGCTCACGCGTGGGCTCTTCGACCGTGACGCGGGCGAACCGGCGCGCGAGCGCGCCGTCCTTCTCGATGCTGCGCCGGTACTCCTCGCGCGTTGTCGCGCCGATGACCTGGATCCCGCTGCGCGCAAGCAGCGGCTTCAGAATGTCGCAGGCGTCGATGCCGCCCTCCGCCGCGCCCGCGCCGACAAGCGCGTGCATTTCATCCACAAACAGGATCGCGCCCTTGACGCGGCACGCCTCGTTGAGGACGCTGCGGAATCTCTCCTCAAAATCGCCGCGGTATTTTGTCCCTGCGATGAGCGATGTGAGATCGAGCGCCAGCACTGGGCGCCCGCACAGTGACGCGGGCGCTTCGCCGGACGCGATGCGCCGCGCGAGCTCCTCCACGAGCGCGCTCTTGCCGACTCCCGGCTCACCCACGAGGCAGGGATTGTTTTTCTGCCTGCGCAGCAAAATCTCCTCCATGCGCCGGATCTCCTCGTCGCGTCCGAGCACCGGGTCGAATTTTCCCTCCGCCGCCATGCGCGTGAAATCCCGCGTGTGCTGCTCGGCGGTGCGCGCCGACGCGGACGAAGCTGTGTTTTTGGGCGGCGGCGACAGCGCGAGCCCCGCCGCGCACCGGCAGTCCGCAAGCACCAGCATCGGCTCGACTCCCATGCGACGCAGCAGCCGTGCGGCAGCGGTGTTGTTCTCCAGCGCGGCGGCGAGAAGGTGCTCCGGCGACGCGCCGCGGGCCCGGGACGCCGCCGCGTCGACGACGGCAAGTTCCACGCAGCGTGAGAGTTCCGGTGTGAAGTCATCCGGCGTCAGACGCGCCGGCTCGCCGCATTCGATCATTCCCAAAAGCGCCCGCTCCGCCTCATAGGGCCATGCGCGCCGGCGGATCAGCGCGGCGCGCGCGCCGCCGGAGTCCTGCCGCAGGATCGCCAGAAGCAGATGCTCCGTGCCCACATACGTATGGCCATGCGCACCGGCCATGCGCACCGCATCTGTCAGGACCGCGCTGGCACGGCGGTTGCAATCGCTGAACACATACAAAAAAACCGGCCTCCCCTCTGTTTTCCGCAGAGAGTATGGCCGGGCTGTTCTGGATTATACCGCGTCCTGCGCGGGCACATTTTCCAACTGGGCAAGCGCTTCCTCGAGCGCGCGGGAGATCTGGTCAGGGCACGAAGTCGTGCGCAGCCCGCACCGGATGCCCTTGCAGCGCCCGATCGCGTCGCGGGCGTCCATGCCCTTCAGCAGAGCGCACACGCCCTTGAGGTTTCCGTCGCAGCCGCCTCTGACCTCCACGTTCTGGATCGTGCCGTCGTCCGCCAGTGTGACGGTGGTCTGCGACGAGCACACGCCGCGGTTTTTCCGGGTATACGTCATTTCTTCCAGCCTCCTATGCAAAATAGACGAATTTCATCGCTTTTGATTGTACCAAAAAACGGCGACAGATGCAATTCCACAGCGAAAATTCAGCGTTTGCGCTGAAAACGGACGGATTTGAGCGCTTCTTTTCGTCGCGATCCGGCGTGCCCCGGGCGGCGCGAACGCGAATCCCGGCCACTTGAAACGCAGCCGACGGCCGCGGTATAATGGGAGGGAAAACAGGCCGCGTGGCGGCCGGAGACGAGGTGTCCTATGCATAGTTTTATTTATCACAGCCCGACGAAGGTTTTGTTCGGGCCTGACAGCGAGGATCACGTTGCGGAGGAGATCGCCGCGCTGGGCGCGAAGCATGTCTTTCTCGTGTACGGCGGCGGCAGCGTCGTGCGCAGCGGTTTGCTGGCGCGCGTGACGGCCGGATTGAAAGCGGCGGGGTTCGACTGCATGGAGTGCGGCGGCGTACAGCCGAACCCGCGTCTCTCCTTCGCGCGTGATGCGGCGAAGAAGGCTGCGGCGTTCGGCGCGGATTTCATCCTCGCGCTGGGCGGCGGCAGCGCCATCGACACGGCGAAAGCCGTTGCGCTGGGCGCGGCGGAACCGGAGCATGATTTGTGGGATTACTGGCTGGGAACGCGCGCGCCTGAGCGCAGCCTGCCCGTGGGCGCGGTGCTGACGATCTCGGCGGCGGGCAGCGAGACAAGCGATTCCGCTGTGCTGACGGACGAGGAGACCGGCGTCAAGCGCGGGCTGAGCTCGCCGTTCAACCGGCCGCGCTTCGCGGTGATGGACCCGGAGCTGACGTTCACGCTGCCGAAGTACCAGATCGCATGCGGTGTGGTGGACATCATGATGCACACGATGGACCGCTATTTCACGCCGACGACGGGCAATCAGCTGACGGACGCGTTCGCGGAGGCGCTGCTTCGCACGGTGATCGCGAACGGCCCTGCCGCGCTCGCGGACAGCCGCAATTACGACGCGATGAGCGAGCTGATGTGGTGCGGCAGCGTGTCGCACAATGGACTGACGGGCCTCGGCGCGGCGACGGATTTTTCGCCGCACAAGCTTGGGCATGAGCTGAGCGGCAAGTTTGACGTCGCGCACGGCGCGAGCCTGTCCGCCGTGTGGGGCGCATGGGCGCGCTACAGCTGGCGCGCGCACCCGGAGCGCTTCGCGCAGTTTGCAAGGAACGTCTGGGGCATTCGCGCCGCGTTGGATGAGGAGGCCGCCGAGGCCGCGATCGAGACGACGCTGGCGTTCTTCCGCTCGCTGGACATGCCGACGTGTTTTACCGAACTCGGCATCGGCGTGCAGGACGACGGCGTGCTGGCGGAGATGGCCGACCGCGCGACGCGCGGCGACACGTTCGTGATCGGCTCGTTCCGCCCGCTGCGGCGCGCGGACGCGCTGGAGATCTACCGTCTGGCGAACCACTGATGACAAACGCGCCCGGAATCCGCTTGGCTTCCGGGCGCGTGTTTTATTTCTTCTCGGAGAAATACATATAGACCTGACACGGGATCATGCCGTTGTAGAGCTTGCGGCGGCGCCTGGCGCGGCGGCCGAAGTGCGATTCGAACTCGGCGTCGGCGGTGATGATGTACGCGCCGCGCACGGGGCTCTCCTCAAGGCGCTTGCCGAGGATCTTCGCCAGTCCGGCCGCCTCGTCGAGGCTGCCGAGGCGCTCGCCGTACGGCGGATTTGTGAACACGAGGCTGCGGGACGCCGGGCTGAATTTCCGCACGTCCGCGACGGAGAAGCGGCACTTCTCACCCACCCCCGCGAGCTTCGCGTTGTGCGCGGCGAGTTCGACGGCGGCGGGGTCGATGTCAAAGCCGTACGCCTCGAACGGCGCGTCGCGCACGATCTCGGAGAGGGCCTGCTCGCGCGCGCGGGCAAACGCCGCCCTCGGCACGAACGCGTAGTGTTCGGCGGCGAACCGGCGGCGCAGGCCGGGCGCGATGCGCATCGCCTTCATCGCGGCCTCGATGCACAGCGTGCCGGAGCCGCAGAACGGGTCCTGCACGAGGCTGTCAGGATAGACGCGGCCGAGGTCGAGGATGGCGGCGGCGAGCGTCTCCTTCAGCGGCGCGAGCGTGCTGTTCTTGCGGTAGCCGCGCTTATGCAAGCCGTCGCCGGACGTGTCGAGGAAGATCTCGGCCACGTCCTTGCGCAGCGAGAAGCGGATGCGGTACTCGCCGCCCGTCTCGGGCAGCGTGCCGGTCTTCCAGCCTTTTTTCAGCCGCTCGACGACGGCCTTCTTCACGATGCTCTGGCACGCGGGCACGCTGGAGAGCGTGCTGGAGAGGCTGGAGCCCTTGACCGGGAACGCGGCGTCGGCGGGAAGGTATTCCTCCCACGGGATGGAGAAGACGCCGTCGAACAGCTCGTCAAACGTCTTCGCGGGATAGCACGCGAGCCGGATGAGGATGCGCTCGGCGCAGCGGCTGTAGAGGTTCGCGGCGGCGAGGATGGCCTCGTCGCCGGAGAATGAGACGCGTCCGTCCGTGACGGCGACGTTTTCCGCGCCGATTCGCTTGAAGTCAAACGCGGCGGCGCTCTCCGTTCCGAAGTAGCAGGGGGCGACAAAATCGAATTTCAAGGGGCTCCTCCTTTTTAGATGAGCGCCACGGACAGTGCAATGGCCGCGGCAAGGCTGACGAAGATGGACACGGAATTGGCAAAGCTGGCGAGCGCCTCGTCGCCGCCGCAGCGCTCTGTATACAGCGGCGCCAGCGCGCTGAGCGGCGCGAACGCGACGATGGCGAGCGGCGCGCGGACGGACACGTCAAACGGCGCAAAGTGATACAAAAGCGCGGACACGCACGCGGCGAACGCGAAGCGGATCGCGAGAAGTCTCGCGGCCTGCCGGATGTACTCGGGCTTCGCGGGCGGCTCGAACATCAGGCCGAGCATCGTCATCGCGAGGAAGGCGTTGGCGTTCGCGAGCGGCTGCGTGAGCGTGGAAAACCACTCTGGCACGCCGACGCCGCACAGCGCCATCACGAGCAGAATGATGTACGCGTCGAACGGGACGGAGCTGAACAGCTTTTTCGCGACGGCGCGCGGAGTCTGGCGCTCACCATCGATCTTCAGCAGCGTCGATGTGAGCGTGTACAGACCGCCCGTGACCATGATGGCGTTGCCCATGTCGAACAGGCACGCGACAACGCCCGCGGACACGCCGAGCAGGCTTTGAATGACAGGCAGCGAAAAACACCCGATGTTAAAGCCCGAGAGGTTGAGCATGTAGAACGCGCGGCGCTGCGTCGCGAGGCCGCGCGTCGCGAAGTACGACGGCAGCACGAGTGCGAAGCTGCACAGAAAGCCGAGCGCCACGATCAGCAGCAGCGACGCGTCGCCGGAGAAATCGGCGAACGATTGCACCAC
>CALXIU010000199.1 GCA_944388415.1 uncultured Ruthenibacterium sp.
AGACCGCCAAACTGTGCAAGGACGCGGGCGTGGACGGCATCGAGGTGCACGCCGTGCACGAGGGCTACACGCTCGACCAGTTCGCGACGAAGTACACGAACCAGCGCACGGACGAGTACGGCGGCAGCTTTGAGAACCGCTACCGCATCGCGGCCGAGATCGTCAAGGCCATCAAGCGCGACTGCGGCAAGGACTTCCCCGTCTCGCTGCGCTACTCGGTGGTCTCGAAGACGAAGGGCTTCCGCCAGGGCGCGCTGCCCGAGGAGACGGACTTCGTCGAGGTGGGCCGCGACATGGCGGAATCCGAAAAGGCCGCGAAGTTCCTGCAGGACGCGGGCTACGACATGCTCAACTGCGACAACGGCACCTACGACGCATGGTACTGGGCGCACCCGCCCGCGTACGTGCCGATGAACTGCAACCTCGAGTACGTCAAGCACATCAAAAAGTTCGTGGACATCCCCGTGGTGTGCGCTGGCCGCATGACGCCGGAGGACGGCGCGGCCGCCGTGCGCGCGGGCGACATCGACGCGGTGGGCGTGGCGCGCCAGTTCCTCACCGACCCCGCGTGGGTGACGAAGCTGATGGAGGACCGCTGCGAGGACATCAAGCCGTGCATCTGCTGCCACAACGCGTGCTTCACGATGGCGCATTACGAGGGCTCGGCGAACGATCAGGACCTGTTCGACGCGCTGTTCATGTCGCGCTGCGCGCTGAACCCGCGGACGATGCAGTCGAAAAAATACCGCATCGTGAAAACGAGCCATCCGAAGAAGATCGCCGTCATCGGCGGCGGCATTGGAGGCATGGAGTCGGCGCTCGTGCTCAAGGCGCGCGGCCATGAGGTCGATCTGTATGAGAAGACAAACGAGCTCGGCGGCGTGTTCATCCCGGCCGCCGCGCCGTCCTATAAGGAGAAGGACCGCGAGCTGATCGCGTGGTACCGCCGCGCCATCGCGCGAAGCGGCGTCGCCGTGCACATGAACACGGAGGTGAAGGACATCGCCTCCCTCGGCGCGGACGCAGTGATCGTCGCGACGGGCGCCGCGCCCCGCGCACTGCCCGTGCCGGGCGCGGAGAAGGCCGTCGAGGCCACGGAATTTTTGCGCGGGCGCGAAGTGGGCGACCGCGTGGTGATCGTCGGCGGCGGCCTGACAGGCTGCGAGATCGCCTATGATCTGATCTTGAAGGGCAAGCACCCCATCGTCGTGGAGATGAAAAACGACCTCATCGCCGTGCGCGGCGTGTGCCTTGCGAACTCGTCGTTTTTGCGCGAGACGCTGGCGCTGCACAAGACGCCCGTCTATCTGGAGACGTCCGTGCGCGAGATCCGCGCGGATGGCGTGACGCTGCGCGGCAAGGACGGCAAGGACTTCGACGTCGCGTGCGATGACGTGATCCTCTCCGTGGGCTACGAGCCGCGCCCCCTCGTCCCGGCCTCACGCCACGTGCACATCGTGGGCGACGCGAACGGCGTCGGCAACCTGCGCACCGTCATCTGGCGCGCATGGGACGTGTGCATGAAGCTCTGAATTCTTTTTCATCCGCATATAAATTCCCGGAGGGCCGGGGCCGACTTTGCCGTCGGCCCCGGCCCTCTTTCCTTTCCGGCAATTTTTGATTTTCCTGACAATTCCCCGTCCGATTCTTTTCATCCGGTTGACGCAGACATGGTTTTTCCGAAAAGGAGGCAAACTATAATAAACTCGCCCGGGCACGCCGCGTTTCGTTCGAGGCCCAGCGCCCGGCTCACCATACACAGTACAATCGTGTCAAGGAGAGAGAATCAGATGAAAAGAACCTTTCAGCGCGCCGCCGCTCTGCTGAGCGCGGTCACCCTGTCCGTCAGCCTTGCGGCCTGCACGGCGGCCCCGAGCGAACCGCAGACGTCCTCGCAACAAAACAGCGCCGCCTCGCAGACGGTTGCCGAGACAAAGACCGGAACGCCCAAATACATCTTTCTGTTCATCGGCGACGGCATGAGCTATCCGCAGATTCAGAGCACCAACTACTATCTGTCCGCGCTGGAAAACGGCACCAGCATGGGCGGCGACGGCGAAGTGCTCGCGCACGAAAATGCGCTCAGTTTTGTCGAGTTCCCCGTCGCGGACAGCGCGCAGACGTACGACAGCACCTCCTTCTGCCCGGACTCCGCCTCGACGGCCACCTCGCTGTCGACCGGCCACAAAACGCACAGCGGCACCATCAACATGGATGAGACGGGCACGGTCGCCTATGAGACGATCAGCGAAAAGCTGAAGGAGCAGCTCGGCTACAAGATCGGCGTCGTCAGCTCGGTCAACCTCAATCACGCGACGCCCGCGGCGTTCTACAGCCATCAGGTCAGCCGCAACAGCTATTATGAGATCGGCCTTGAGATGATCGACAGCGGCTTTGATTACTTTGCGGGCGGCGCGCTGCTCCAGCCCACGGGCAAGGAATCCGATCAGGAGTATCTCTACGGCCTCGCCGAGGAGGCGGGCTACACCGTCGCGAAGACGCAGGCCGACGCCGAGGCGATCAGCCCGGACGACGGCAAGGTAATCCTCATCGACGAGCACCTTGCGGACGGCGACGCGATGGCCTACGAGCTCGACCGCGCGGACGACATGTGGAGCCTTGCGGACTACGTCGAAAAGGGCATCGAGTGTCTGGACAACGACACTGGCTTCTTCATGATGGTTGAGGGCGGCAAGATCGACTGGGCGTGCCACGCGAACGACGCAGCGTCGACGCTGCACGACACGCAGGCGCTCTCGGACGCGGTGGAGAAGGCCGTCGAGTTCTACAACGAGCACCCGGACGAGACGCTGATTCTCGTCACCGGCGACCATGAGACGGGCGGCCTGACAATCGGTTACGCCGGCACCAACTACGACACCTTCCTGCAGAACCTCGCGAACCAGAAAATCAGCTATGCGCGCTATGACAGCGACTACGTTGCCGCCTACAAGGAGAACGGAACGAGCTTTGAGGAAGTGCTGAACGACGTAGCGGACCTGTTCGGCCTTGTGACGGAAGAGGCCTCCGGCCAGACCGGTGAGACGGGCGTCACGCAGGACAACGCCGACAGTCATCCCACGGGCGTGACCTCCGGCAGCCTCGTGATGGCGGAGTACGAACTCGGCCTGCTGCGCGACGCGTACGACCTGACGATGACGCGCACGGACGACACCGAGCTGACGCAGGCGGAGTATGTGCTGTACGGCAGCTATGAGCCGCTGAGCGTGACCATCACGCACATCCTGAACAACAAGTCCGGAATCGACTTCACCAGCTACAGCCACACGGGCCTGCCGGTCGCGGTCTTCGCGATGGGCGAGGGTCAGGAGCTGTTCGAGGGCTACTACGACAACACGGAAGTTTTCTTCAACCTCGCAGAGCTGACGGGCGTGGCGTGAGCCTCGCCGCACCATCGAGGGGCGCGTCTGAAAAGGCGCGCCCCGTTTTTTGAGGAGTATCCATCCATGAAAATGATTTCATTTTTCAGGCGTCTTTGGGGCGTGCAGGGCGTCTCGTGGCGTGTTCTGGCGGCCGGGCTTGCGCTGACGGCGGTTTTGCTGCTTCTCCCCACGGGATATGAGGGCGCGCAGATCTATCAGGGCGCGGAAAAGGTCAAGGCGACCGTGCTCGAGACGGACAACAGCGCCATACGCAGCGCAGGGCTGATCCAGAGCGGCGAGCAGGTCTGCGCGCTTCGCATCGAGCAGGGCCGCTTCGCCGGGCAGACGGCGCAGGGCGTCAACCTTCTGACGGGAAGTCTGGAGCAGGACAAAATCTTCTATGAGGGCGACACGGCGCTCCTCGTCGTCAGCCACAGCGGCGGGGCCATCACGTCCGTCACGATGATCGACCACTACCGCATTGCGTGGGAGCTGCTGCTCGCGGGCGGGTTTGCCCTGCTGCTGATCCTCTTCGCCGGGCCCGGCGGGCTTCGCGCGCTCTTGTCGTTTGTCATCACGGTGCTGTCCATCTGGAAGCTGCTGGTTCCCGCGGCGCTTTGCGGACAGGACCCGATTTTGATTGGCCTCGGTATGACAGCGCTGCTGACAGCCGTCATCATTGTGTTCGTCTACGGCTTTGACCGCCGCAGCCTGACGGCGATTTTGGGGAGCCTGCTCGGCGTCGCCGCGTGCTGCGCGCTCGGCGCGGCATTCACTTCCCTGCTGCACATCCACGGCGCGGTGATGGCCGACAGCGAGTCCCTGCTGTATGCCGGGTACCAGAACCTGAACCTGACGCGCATCTACATGGCGAGCATCTTCATTGGCGCGTCGGGCGCGATGATGGACCTCGCGGTGGACATCACGAGCGGCATCTGCGAGGTGGTACGCAAGCGGCCAGACCTGCGGCCCGTGGAGGCCGTCGGCTGCGGCATTCGAATCGGGCAGGCCGCGATGGGAACGATGACGACGACGCTGCTGCTGGCGTATTCCGGCGGCTACCTCGCACAGATGATGGGGTTCATGGCGCAGGGCACCCCGCTTGTCAATATCCTGAATTACAAGTATGTGGCGAGCGAGCTGCTGCACACGCTCGCGGGCAGCTTCGGGCTGGTGACGGTGGCCCCGTTCACCGCGCTCGTCGGCGGGCTTTTGCTGACGCACAAATAAATATCCCCCGGCGAAGCCGGGGGTTTTTCACAGACGGGTAAAACCCTGGAATACTAGCGCACGCGTCACGTCGCGTTGGTACGGTCTGCCAGCCGCGAAAGATTGTTACTTGCCGCCCGT
>CALXIU010000200.1 GCA_944388415.1 uncultured Ruthenibacterium sp.
AGAGCATCAGGGGTTTCTTAGACATAATGGATTACTCCTTATCAAAACTGTAAAAAACGCGCCGCCCCAAAGACGGCGCGTTATAACAAAAAGCTTACTTGCTGGCAGCAGCCACGATGGTGGCAAAAGCGTCGGCCTTCAGGGAAGCGCCGCCAATCAGGCCGCCGTCAACATCAGGCTTGCCCAGCAGCTCTTCAGCGTTGCCGGCGTTCATGCTGCCGCCGTACTGAACGGTGGTAGCCTTGGCAACAGCCTCGCCGTACAGCTCGCCCAGCACCTTGCGGATGGCAGCGCAGACTTCCTGAGCCTGGTCGCTGGTGGCAGTCTTGCCGGTGCCGATGGCCCAAACGGGCTCGTAGGCGATGACCACGTTGGCCATCTGCTCGGCACTCACGCCGTTCAGGGCGATCTTGGTCTGCATGCGGACCAGCTCCTCGGTCACGCCCTGCTCGCGCTGGTCAAGGCTCTCGCCGACGCACACGATGACCTTCAGGCCCGCGGCCAGAGCGGCCTTCGTGCGCTTGTTGACGGTCACGTCCGTCTCGGCGAAGTACTGGCGGCGCTCGGAGTGGCCGACGATGACGTACTCGACGCCCAGATCGACCAGCATGTCCGCGCTGACCTCGCCGGTGTACGCGCCGGACTTCTCAAAGTGGACGTTCTCCGCGCCCACGTGGATGTTCGTGCCCTTGCACTTCTCGACGGCGGTCACGAGGCTCGTGAACGGCGTGCAGATGACGACCTCGCAGTCCGCGTCCTTCACGGCGGGGATCAGCGCGTCGATCAGCTCGGCGGCCTCGGTGGCCGTCTTGTTCATTTTCCAGTTGCCGGCGATGATGGCCTTGCGCTTGGCTTTATCCATGGTCAATACCTCATTTCAAAGTCTGAATGTAGCTTCCGGAACACATCCGAAAAAGGGCGCCGCGCCCGCGCGGGCGGGTACGGCGCCCTCTCGTTTTTTCTTACGCGTTGGCGATGCAGTCGATGCCCGGCAGGACCTTGCCCTCCAGATACTCCAGAGAGGCGCCGCCGCCCGTGGAGATGTGGGTCATCTTGTCCGCGTAGCCCAGCTGCATGACAGCCGCGGCGGAGTCGCCGCCGCCGATGACGGTCGTGGCGTCGGCCTCGGCCATCGCCTTCGCGACAGCCAGCGTGCCGGCGGCCAGCACCGGATTCTCGAACACGCCCATCGGGCCGTTCCACACGACGGTCTTCGCGGCCTTCACGGCCTCGGCGAACAGCTCCATCGTCTTCGGGCCGATGTCAAGGCCCATCTTGTCAGCGGGGATCTCGTTCGAGGCGACATACTCGACGCTGATCTCGGCGTCGATGGGGTCGGGGAACGCGGCGGCCACGGCGGTGTCGACCGGCAGCAGCAGCTTCACGCCCTTGGCCTCAGCCTTCGCCAGCATCTGCTTGCAGTACTCGATCTTCTCGTTGTCCACAAGGCTCGTGCCCACTTCGTTGCCCTGCGCCTTTAGGAAGGTGTAGGCCATGCCGCCGCCGATGATCAGCGTGTCGACCTTGTTCAGCAGGTTCTCGATGACGTTCAGCTTGTCAGCGACCTTCGCACCGCCCAGGATGGCGACGAACGGACGGACGGGATCGTTCACGGCGTTGCCGAGATAGCGGATCTCCTTCTCCATCAGGTAGCCCACGGCCGTGTCCTTGATATACTCGGTGACGCCGGCGGTGGAGCAGTGCGCGCGGTGCGCGGAACCGAACGCGTCGTTGACATACGCGCTGTTTTCGCCCACGAGGTCGGCCAGGTCCTTCGAGAACTCCGGCAGGTTCTTCGTCTCCTCTTTGCGGAAGCGGGTGTTCTGAAGCAGCACGACGTCGCCGTCCTTCATGGCCGCGACAGCGGCCTTGGCGTTCTCACCGGTGACGTTATCGTCATCCGCGAACACGACTTCCTTGCCCAGCAGTTCGCCCAGACGCACGGCGACAGGCGCGAGGCTGAACTTCGCCTCGGGGCCGTTCTTGGGCTTGCCGAGGTGGCTGCACAGCACGAGGCGGCCGCCGTTTTCGATCAGCTTTTTGATGGTCGGCAGAGCGGCCACGATGCGGTTGTCATTCGTGATGACGCCGTCTTTCATCGGAACGTTGAAGTCGCAGCGGACCAGAACGTTTTTGCCCTTGACGACGAGGTCTTCTACAGTCTTCTTACCAAGAGAACTCATGTTTTATACTCCCTTTCTTACCAGTAGCGCGATTGCTGTGTGGAAAACGCGTTTCTGTCTTTTATTATACTGTTTTGCGGCCGGTTAATCAAGACGTTGTTGACAATTCCTTAACGAAACAGGCGTGAAAAAAGCCCTGTTTCCTTGCGGGAACAGGGCTTTGAAAGCACGGCTCAGAGAACGAGCGTGATGATACGCAGCACGAACAGCGCGAAGACGATCCACATGATGGGATGGATGTCCTTGACGCGGCCGCGCAGGATCTTGAGGGCCATCCACGTCAGCACGCCGAACATGATGCCGTTGGCGATGGAGTACGTGAAGGGCATCATCGTGATGGCTACGAACGCGCCCAGCGCGTCGGCCATGTCGCCGTCGAACTTCACCTTCAGGACGCTGGTCATCATGAACATACCCACGATGATGAGCGCCGGAGCAGTGGCGAACGAGGGGATGGCGCCGAAGACCGGCCACAGGAACAGGGAGGCCAGGAACAGCACGGCGGTGACGAGGCTCGTCAGGCCGGTGCGGCCGCCCTCGGCCACGCCCGCGGAGCTCTCAACGTAGCTCGTGACGGTCGAGGTGCCGAGGCACGCGCCGGCCACGGTGCCGATGGCGTCGGACAGCAGCGCGCGGCCCACGCGGGGCAGTTTGCCCTCTTTGTCCAGCATGTCACCCTTCGCGGCGACGCCGATCAGCGTGCCGACGGTGTCGAACAGGTCGACGAACAGGAAGGCGAACACGATGACCGCGAAGTCAACGGTGTTCTGCATCATGTACGAGAAATCAAACTTGAACGCGGTGTCACCCAGCGCGCCGAAGTTCGGCAGGAAGTCGGCCGCGCTCGTGATCTGCGGGATCACGGAGTACACGCCGGCCTCGACGTCCACGACGTACCAGCCGCCGAGTTCGGCGAAGATGCCCAGCACCCACGTGACAAGAATTCCCCACAGAATGGCGCCCTTGACGTTGTAGTACAGCATAACGCCCGTAATGACCACGCCGATCAGCGCCAGCGCGACGGCGGGGTTGCCCACGTCGCCCAGCGTGACCTTCGTGGAGGATTCGGCGATCGTGATGCCGGCGTTCTGCAGACCGATGAACGTGATGAACAGGCCGATGCCGGTGGTGATGCCGTACTTCAGGTTCTCCGGGATGCAGTTGACCAGCGTCTCACGGAAGCGGAAGATCGACAGAATGATGAAGATGATGCCCTCCACCAGAATGGCGGTCAGCGCGATCTGCCATGCGTTGGGGTTGTCGGACATTTGGCCAAGGCAGATGGTGTAGGCGAAATAGGCGTTCAGGCCCATCCCCGAAGCCAGCGCGATGGGGTAGTTCGCCAGCAGCGCCATGATGATGGTGGCGATCGCCGCGGAAAGACCCGTCGCAAGGAACACGCCCTGCGAGTTCATGCCGGTCGCGCCGAGCATCGGCGGGTTGACGGCAAGGATGTAGGCCATCGCAAGGAACGTGGTGATACCGGCCATGACTTCCGTCTTGACGGTGGTACCGTTTTCTTTCAGATGAAAGAAATTTTCCATGATGTCTCCTCCTGTTGAGAATTAGCTTTTTTCAAAAAGGGACGCGCCCTTTCTGCCAAAACAAAAAGCCGAACGAAGATAAATCTCCGTCCGGTGCATCACGATCGTGAAAAAGCGGCCCGCAGACGCCGCGTTTTCCGGTCATGATAGTCGGGCATTTTACGGTCGCCCGGTAGAGACTGCCGGCCCGTATCGCCGGCGCTATATCATACCCCTGTCCGCATCATGCGCGTGCGCGTTCACAATTCGGACACATTCATTCTACACGATTGACAAAAATGTTACAATGCACCGATTCGACAATTTATGCCGGATTTTTCCGAGGGAAATTGGAACATAAAGACGAAATCCCGCGCCGCGGGATGCGGCGCGGGATGCGTGCGTAAAAAAACGCGTCATTTCGCGGCGGCGTCGGACGAGACGATCTCCTTCGCGCTCGCCAGCAGCCCGGCGAGGTTTTGCAGCTCGCTGGGGATGATGAGCTTCGTCGCCTTGCCGTCTGCCACCTTCTGCAGGGCCTCGAGGCTTTTGAGCGTCAGCACCTTCTGGCTGGGGTCGGCCTCGTTCAGCAGGCGGATGGAATCGGCCAGCGCCTTCTGCACTTCCAGAATGGCCTGCGCTTCGCCCTGCGCCTCACGGATGCGCTGCTCGCGCACGGCGTCGGCGCGCAGGATGGCGCTCTCTTTTTCGCCCTCGGCCACGAGGATGGCGCTGCGCTTTTCGCCCTCGGCGCGCAGGATGCTCTCACGGCGCTGGCGCTCGGCCTTCATCTGCTTCTCCATCGCGTCCTGGATCTCGGCGGGCGGGATGATGTTCTTGACCTCGACGCGGTTCACCTTGATGCCCCACTTGTCAGTGGCCTCGTCCAGAATGGACGTGATCTTGGTGTTGATGACGTCGCGGCTCGTGAGCGTGTGGTCCAGCTCCATCTCGCCGATGATGTTGCGCAGCGTCGTCGCCGTCAGATTCTCAATGGCGGACAGCGGGCGCTCCACGCCGTACGTGAACAGCTTCGCGTCGGTGATCTGGAAGAACACGACGGTGTCGATCTGCATCGTGACGTTGTCGCGCGTGATGACGGGCTGCGGCTTGAAGTCCACGACCTGCTCCTTCAGCGAGACTTTCTTCGCGATGCGGTCGATGAACGGCACCTTGAAGTGGAAGCCCGCGGTCCACGTTGTGCTGTACACGCCCATGCGCTCGACGACGAACACGTATGCCTGCGGCACGATGCGCGCGTTGGCGATCAGGATGATGACCGCGATCAGGATCAGCGCCAGAAAAATATAAAGGATCGGCATAATAAGTTCCTCCTGTATGCATGTAAATTGTAGGGGGGGAAAGCCATTGCTCAGACCTGCACGGGTTTGACGGTCAGCGTCGTTCCGTTCACGGCAACGACCTCGCATGTCGTGCCGACGGCCAGAGGCGTTTCGCACTCGGCGCGCCAGTCCACGCCGTCAAGGCGCACGCGGCCGGGATTGTCGCGCGTGACCGCCGCGATCACAGATGCCTTGCGCCCGACGTTGCTCTGCGCGTTCATCGGCGCGTTTTTTGCCGCGCGCTGCTTTTTGATCATCGGCCGCGTCACGGCCAGCGCCAGAGTGCTCACCACGACAAAGACCGTGATCTGAAGCGTCGCCGAGTCGCTGAAGCCCGACACGACCATCGCGGCCGCCGCGCCCGCGGCGAACCAGATGCTGACGAGGCTCACCGTCACGGCTTCCGCCACAACGAACAGTACGATCAGCACCAGCCACACCCATGTGGCGGGGGAAAAGGGAAGCATATTCGGCACCTTCCTTTCTGTCAAAGATTCCGGATCCAGCCGACGCGGCGCCGAACAGCTTCCGCGCGACTTTTGTCGACGTCTTTATTGTATCAGATCGTCATAAGATTATCAAAGGCGGAAAAAGACGTTTTTCGGCGTTTTTGAGGCGTTTTAACAGTATTTTTGAAATCTGCTCTTTCGCGCGCCGTACGGCGAAGCCGTGCGAATGCGCTCAAAAAACATCGCAGCACTTGCGATTTTACCGAAAAACGGGTATACTGAGTTACAACAATATTTCATCTTGGAGCGCCGATCGTTGAACAGACGCTTCTTAAAGGAGGAAAAAGTATGAATTGTCCGATTTGCGGTGCAAAAATAGAGAATGGAGCCTCGTTCTGCACCAGCTGCGGTGCGCAGGTCGCCAGTTCTGAGCCGCAGGCGGCTCCTGCGGCCGAGAACGCCGCCTGCCAGCCGCAGAGCTGCGAGCCCCAAAGCTACGACGCTGCGGGCAACCAGCAGACGCCCCCTGCGTCCGGCGCGCCCTATGGCCAGCAGCCGCCGTACGGTCAGCCGCCGTACGGTCAGCCGCCCTATGGTCAGCCCGCGTTTGATCCCACCGTCAATGCATATTATGCGCGCGAGTTCGCTTCGATCGCTCAGGGCGGAAAATCCCGTTTCAACTGGGCGGCGTTCTTCCTCGGCGGCTATCAGGCGCTGTACCGCGGCCACACACGGCGCTTTTTGACGTTCTATCTCCCGATTTTCGTGCTGAACTATGCGGCGGTGATCGTCAATGCCGTTGCGGTCGGCAGCCTGAACATCGGCCTCGTAGGCGTGATGTCGGTCGTCACGATGCTCATTGGCCTTGCGGCGCTCGTGATCTCGATCGTCAACGGCTTCACCTTCAACAAGAGCTATTACCAGCTTCGCAGCGGCGACGCGCACGTCCCCGCTTATGGCGGCCGCGTCGCGCTCCTGATCGTCGCCTGTGTCGTGCTTGGCATTGCGGTCTCTGTCTTCTCCAGTATGATGATGCTGGGCAGCGTGGGCAGCTATACGGATGATTTCCTCGACGATTATACTTACAGCGCGCCCGCACAGAGCATCCCGTCCGACGACATTGACACTCCTGATCCGGACGGGGGCTCCGAACAGATTCCTGCCGCTGTGAACGCCGCCAGCCTTGACGAAGTCCTCACGACGTACTCGTTTGTCGAGTCCGACCAGATCTATTACTTCGGTTACTGCGATCCGGCCGCGACGGAGGATCAGGCTCTCGTGGAAAGCGGTATGCTCTTCTGCTCGGACGACGTCACACTTCTGGACGCGGTCACGAACGGCGCGGATGAGAGCAGATGGGAGACATACGTGCCGGAGCAGGATTTCTTCGGTGAAGGAAGCAAATATTATTCCTTCTACTGCACGATCGGTGAGGATGAGGTGGTGTTCGACACAGTGTTCGGCGGCGGCAACGTCGTGGTCTTCGCCGCGTACTACTGGGACGGCACGCAGTATGCCGATCTGAGCGAGCAGGAGACCTGCGCTGTCCTCGCGTATCTGTACGACTGCGCGGGGATGTCGGGCGAACCGATTGCCGCTTTCGCGCGCGGTACGTGGCAGACCGACACCGGCGAGCAGTTCACGATGGACGGTGAGAACCTCAACGGCCAGCCCTACACGCTGTGGTTCCTGTCGGACGGCATCCTCGCGGTGTATCTCGACGATGACAACGATGTTGAGTATTATATGATGGATGCCGGCGACGGAGTGCTCAACGTCTGGCAGTATGACGCGGACGGAAACATCATCAATGACCTTTACTACACGAAGGTCGGCTGAATAGCTTTTTTTCAAACAGCGGTGCGGCAAAACTTCGCCGCACCGCTTCTTTTTGCGTTTATGGAGGAGCGCTTTGTGAAAGATGTCAAAAAAGTGACAATTTGTTCATGAATTTAAGAGCGTTTTGTGCTATACTAAAACAATAAGAACATAAAAAGAAGAAGGAGGGGGAAGAAAAATGCCTATTGATAAGAGCATTGATTATTCTGCCATCACGCCCGAGATCCGTGCGCTGGGTCAAAAATGTGTCGACAACAGCAAGATCGCGCCGGAGTGGTACGTTCAGTACAAAGTCAACCGCGGCCTGCGCGACCTGAACGGAAACGGCGTGCTCACGGGCCTCACCGAGATCAGCGAGATCGTCGCTTTTGAAAGAGTGGACGGCCAGAAAAAACCGTGCGACGGCAAACTGTACTACCGCGGTGTGGACGTGGAGGAGATCGTAAAGGGCTTTGTGAAGGAAAAGCGCTTCGGCTTCGAGGAGACGGTCTATCTTCTGCTGTTCGGAACGCTGCCCGACCGCAAGCAGCTGGCTGACTTCAGCGACCTGCTCGGCTTCTACCGCTCTCTGCCCACGAACTTTGTGCGCGACATCATCATGAAAGCGCCGTCCGCCGACATGATGAACACGCTCGCGCGCAGCGTGCTGACGCTGTACGGCTACGATTCCGCCGCGAATGACAACTCCATCGACAATGTGCTGCGCCAGAGCCTGCAGCTCATCGCGCTGTTCCCGATGCTGTCCGTTTACGGTTATCAGGCGTATAACCATTATGTGAAGGGCAACAGCCTCTTCATCCACAACCCGGACCCGAAGCTTTCAACGGCTGAGAACATTCTGCACATTCTGCGCCCGGATTCGAAGTACACGGAGCTTGAGGCGCGCATCCTCGACGTGGCGCTCGTGCTGCACGCCGAGCACGGCGGCGGCAACAACTCCACGTTCACGACGCACGTCGTAACATCGTCTGGCACGGACACATACTCCACCATCGCGGCCGCGCTCGGCAGCCTCAAGGGGCCGAAACACGGCGGCGCGAACATCAAGGTCGTCCAGATGTTCGAGGATATGAAGAACACGCTTGACGATTGGACGGACGAGGCAAAGATCAGCGAGTATCTGCGCGCGCTGCTGAACAAGCAGGCGTTTGACAAGCAGGGCCTCATCTACGGCATGGGCCACGCGGTGTATTCGCTCAGCGACCCGCGCGCCAATGTGTTCCGCCATTTCGTCGAGAGCCTCGCGGCCGAAAAGCACCGTGAGAAGGAGTATCAGCTCTACGCCGCCGTCGAGCGCCTCGCCCCGCAGATCATCGCCGAGGAGCGCAAGATCTACAAGGGCGTCGCCGCGAACATCGACTTTTACAGCGGCTTCGTGTACAGCATGCTCGACCTTCCCATCGAGCTGTACACGCCCATCTTCGCCGTCAGCCGCATCGCGGGCTGGAGCGCGCACCGCATTGAAGAACTCATCAACGCGGGCAAGATCATCCGCCCGGCGTATATGAACGTCTGCGACCGCCACGAGTACGTGCCGCTGGACGAGCGCTGAGCCGCATCCTTTCGACAAAACGCCCTGCCTTCCCGGGATCGCCGGGAGAGCAGGGCGTTTTCGCCAGAATCTGCCGCGCATAGCCGCCGCCCGCGCGGCGCAAGCTATGGGCGAGGTGAAAAAATGATGGATTTCGACAACTATACACCCGAAATGCTCGTCTACTATCACTCGCTGTCGCCGGGCCTGCAACGCGCCGTGCGGCACAGCGGACAGACGGTCGATTCGCTTGAGTCCCTGGCCCACGCCGCCGAGCTGTGCGCACAGTGCGGCCTCGCGGCGGAAGACTTCGTCTGACAATTGAGCTTCGCGCGCGGATGTGCTATACTGAAAGCGCCGTCCGGTGGGGCGGCGCTGGGCGCATCCGCGCCGGAAAGTGAGGACACAGACATGTCACGCATTTACAACGATATCACGGAACTCGTCGGCGGCACGCCGCTCGTGCGGCTGTCGCGCTATTCGAAGGCGCAGGGCCTGCCCGTGGAGCTCGTGGCGAAGCTCGAGCGCCAGAACCCCGCCGGCAGCGCGAAGGACCGCATCGCGCTGGCGATGATCCGCGACGCCGAGCGCGCGGGAACGCTCGCGCCCGGCGGCACCATCGTCGAACCCACGAGCGGCAACACCGGCATCGGCCTGTGCGCGATGGCCGCGGCGCTGGGCTACCGCGTCATCATCACGATGCCCGACACGATGAGCGTCGAGCGCCGCCGCATGATGACGGCCTACGGCGCACAGCTCGTCTTGACGGACGGCGCGAAGGGCATGGCGGGCGCCATCGAAAAGGCGGAGGAGATCGCCCGCGAGACGGGCGGCATCGTCGCCGGGCAGTTCGTCAACCCCGCGAACCCGCAGGCGCACTACGACACGACCGGCCCCGAGATCTGGGCCGACACGGACGGCGCGGTCGACATCTTCGTCGCGGGCGTCGGCACCGGCGGCACGATCACCGGCGTCGGGCGCTACCTGCGCGGGAAAAAGCCGGAGGTCAGGATCGTCGCCGTCGAGCCGGACACGTCGCCCGTGCTGTCCGGCGGCAAGGCGGGCCCGCACAAATTGCAGGGCATCGGCGCGGGCTTTGTCCCGGACGCGCTTGACACGTCCGTCTACGACGCGGTGCTCACGGTGAGCGCCGACGACGCCTACGCCGCCGCGCGCACGCTGGCGCGCACGGAGGGCATCCTCACCGGTATTTCGTCCGGCGCCGCGCTCGCGGCCGCCGCGCGCGTCGCGATGCAGCCCGTCAACGCGGGCAAGACGATCGTCGTGCTGCTGCCCGACACCGGCGAACGTTACCTCTCCACCGAGCTGTTCAGCGCGGAATGACACAACAGCAAAGCGCGCCCCGCATCCGCAGGGCGCGCTTTTATCTGTGGAATTTATCCCGCCGAGACGATGCGGGAACCGAAGTATGTGTCCGAGCAGAACGCGTCGAAGCTGTAGAGGAACAGGATGCTGTCGTAGCCGCCCTCCTCGAGCAGTTTGTCCACCTTCGTGACGTTCTCGCGGAAATCCACAATGGCGATGGTCTTGTAGTTTGCCGTCAGATAGGGCACCAGGCTGTTCGCGTAGCTGTCCTTGATGACCAGCACGCTTCCCTCGCCGTCGCCCTCCAGCACGGAGAACGCGTTGTTGCCGTGCAAAAATGCCGCGTACTTGTCGCGCACCTCGAACTTCTCCGTGTCCATCACGCCCGTCTGCGCCGTGCTGCCGTCGCTGGCCGTGATCGTCAGCATGTTCGGAATGTCGTAATATGTGATGGTGTCCGGGATCACGTTCCAGTTGCGCGCCTTGGAGTAGCTCGTACCGTAGAACCCGTCCACCGTCACCGACGGCGTCGCCGCCGTGTCGAACCGAGTTTCCAGCCCCTTCGACGCGGCGTAGGCGTCGTACGCGCAGTACGCGCCCAGCGTCGTCCAGTGGTGGTCGGTGCGGTAGAAGATATACTCGTCCGTGTGCGCCCCGAGCGTCTCGCGCAGGTCGATCACGTTCGCGGTCCCCGACAGCGTCGCGGCGATCTCGTCAAGATACGCGTCCTCGTCCACGAGCGGCGCGAACGCGGGCAGCTTGTCGCGCAGCACAAGGCTCGACGTCGGCACGATCATCACGTCCACCATCCCCGGATGGCGCTCGCACATCGCGGCCAGCGCCTCAAGGTTTTTCTGGTACTGCCGGTCGTCCACCGTCATTAGGGCAGGGAAGAGGTAGCCGTCGCTGCCGTACCACACATCGTTGTTCTCCGTCTTGAGCAACAGAGACTCCGCGCGGCTCTTCAGGTCGATCCACGAGTCGCGGAACGCGAACTGGTCTTTCGTGTAGCTCTCGTACTTCTGCATCCACTCGTTCGAGACAAGCCCGTCCAGCGTCACGGCGGGCAGCTGCTGCAAAGTGCGGTTTTCCAGCTCGGAGCGCTCGCGCTTCGGCCACAGCGTGTCCAGCACGGAAAAGCCGAACAGGAACGCGAAGAACAACACGACCACGGGATATTTTTTCAACTGGTTCCAAAACGTCATGCTTCGCACCTCCCGTCAGAACCGGAAATAGAGGAACGGGCTGCTCGTCGCGTCCACCATATACGCGATGGTCACGACGAATACCACGCCCAGCGTCAGCGCGCGCAGCACCGTGTTTTCATCCAGCGCGCGCTTGCACTTCAGCGTCAGGTTCGTGCAAGAGAACACGCACACGGCCAGCAGCGCCGCGTAGTTGCGCAGGAAATACAGCGCCGACACGCCGCCCGACGGCACGAACAGCTTTTGCAACAGCAGCGGCAGCGTCACGCCGTCGTCGCTGCCCACAAAGAGCGCCCAGCCCAGCAAGACGAGCAGCAGCGTGTAGATGTGCGGCCACACGCGCCCCTTTTCAAGGTGCGGCAACAGCCACATCTTCTCGATGATCAACAGCACGAAGAAATACAATCCCCAGAAGATGAAGTTCCAGTTCGCGCCGTGCCAGAAGCCCGTCAGGAACCAGACGACCAGCAGGTTCAGGATCTGCCGCCGCATCCCGCGGCGGTTGCCGCCCAGCGGGATGTAGACGTATTCGCGGAACCAGCTCGACAGCGTGATGTGCCAGCGCCGCCAGAACTCCGTGATGCTGCGCGAGATATACGGCAGGTTGAAGTTGTCCGGAAAGTCGAAGCCCAGCATCTTGCCCATGCCGATGCCCATCATCGAGTAGCCGGAGAAATCGAAATAGATCTGGAACGCGTAGGCGATGAGGCCCAGCCACACCAGCGGCGTGGAGGCGTTCGCCAGCCCGACGCCGCCGTCGCCGACGACGTCGTACCACAGCGCGCTGATGCCGTCGGCCAACAGCACTTTCTTCGCGAGGCCGAAGATGAACAGCGTCACGCCCTCGTTGATGCGGTCGAGCGTCACGCGCCCGTTCAGCACGTGCAGGCGCTCGGCCACATCGCGGTACTTGACGATCGGCCCCGCGATCAGCTGCGGGAACATCACGACGTACGCGCCGAAGTTGATGATGTTGTGCTCCACCTCCACGTCGCGGCGGTATACGTCGATGGAATAGCTCATCGTCTGGAACGTGTAGAAGCTGATGCCCAGCGGCAGTGTCAGGCGCAGCAGCGGGAACGACGTGCCGGCGATGGCGTTGATGTTCGTGATGAAGAAATCCGTGTATTTGAAGAACACCAGCATTCCCAGGCTGACGACGACGCTGAACAGAAGCCATCCGAGACGCGCCCGGCGGTTCTCGCCCCAGCGCCCCATGCCGAGCCCGGCGACGTAGTTCACAAGGATCAAAACCGCCATCACGGGGAACAGCCGCACCTCGCCCCACGAGTAGAACACCAGGCTGCAAAGGAACAGCACCGTGTTTTTCAGCCGCGCGGGCGCGATGTAGTACAGCGCCATCGTGATGGACAGAAACCGGAACAGAAACAGGATCGTGCTGAAAACCATGTCACACCTCAAATGCGAGTTTTCAAAAAGGCAGCCGGTATCCGACCGGGATACCGGCTGTGGGATGTGCTTTGACCGTCAGGCGAACGCGGCCTTGATCGCCTCGTCCACCGCGGCGTAATCGACGCCCTCGTTGGCCATCACAAGAATGACGTAGTCGCCGCTGGCCTCGACGCGCGCCTGCTCGGCCTGTGCCTTCGCGCCCGCGAACTCCTCATAGTTGCCGAGAAACTCCGCGCGCGTCGCCGCGTACGATTGCAGCTCCGCCTTGACGTCCTCGCCCTTGCCGCTCACGGCCTGGATGACGAGCACGCGCCCGGACGTGCCGTTCACGTTCTCATACTTTCCGGCGAACGACTCGACGTTCTCCATCGTCAGGCCCATGTCGTAGTTCAGATCCTCCTCGGTCAGTTCGGCGGGAGAAACCATTCCGGCCGAGCCTTCCACCGCGGCAAGCAGCTCTTGTATATCATATGTCTTTTTCCCGGCGCATGCGGCAAAGCAGGTCAAAGCCAGACACGCGGCCAGAACGATCGCAAAAACCTTTTTCATTCTGTTACCTTCCTTTCATACAGGGTCTATCCTAGTATACTCTATCTTGATGGGTCTTGCAAGGGCTGCGTGCGCGGGAAAAACGAATTTACAATTTGTTCAACACTTTCTATATCCGGATGATCCGCTCGGATCCAGTATGGGCAGGCGGAAGAGAACTCATTCAAAAATAATTGAAAAAAGTTATCAATAAGTACTTGACATTGATATTGTCCTGTGGTATAGTAAAGTCACAGCAAGGCGCTGGCCGCCGGAAAGGGCGGGGCGTCAGGGAGAAAAACACAAAATTCTGAAAAAGATTTCTGGAGGTAAATTCATATGGCGAAGTTTGTTTGCACTGTCTGCGGTTATGTTCACGAGGGCGATTCCGCGCCGGAGTTCTGCCCCATCTGCAAGGCCCCCGCTTCCAAGTTCGCGGAGCAGAAGGGCGATATGACCTGGGCGGCCGAGCATGTGGTCGGCGTCGCGCAGGGCGTTGATCCCGAGATCATCGAGGGCCTGCGCCAGAACTTCGAGGGCGAGTGCAGCGAGGTCGGCATGTATCTGGCGATGGCGCGCGTCGCGCACCGCGAGGGCTATCCTGAGATCGGCCTGTACTGGGAGAAGGCCGCCTACGAGGAGGCCGAGCACGCCGCGAAATTCGCTGAGCTGCTGGGCGAGGTCGTGACCGACTCCACGAAGAAGAACCTCGAGATGCGCGTCGAGGCCGAGAACGGCGCGACCGCCGGCAAGACCGCCCTGGCCAAGAAGGCCAAGGAGCTGGGCCTTGACGCCATCCACGACACCGTGCACGAGATGGCCCGCGACGAGGCCCGCCACGGCAAGGCGTTCGCCGGCCTGCTGGCCCGCTACTTCGGCTGATCGCACAACAGGTAAAACAAGCAAACATCCCGGAGGCTCCGCCTCCGGGATGTTCAGCTTGTCGATAAACCTCTCGCGAGAAGAGAGAAAAATTAAGATGACGTCAGGATTCCCGGGCATGTACCGGGAATCCTGACACCTTGACAGAAAAAACACCCGATTTTGTGTGCGTAGTGCGC
>CALXIU010000201.1 GCA_944388415.1 uncultured Ruthenibacterium sp.
CAAGCGCAAGGAAGTCGCCGAGAAGATCAAGGTGGCGCGCGGCTATGGCGACCTGTCTGAGAACAGCGAATATGACGAGGCCAAAAACGAGCAGGGTTTCCTCGAGAGCCGCATCGCGGAACTGGAGAAAATGCTCAAGCACGTGCGCGTGATCGACGCGGATGAGCTGTCCACCGAGCATGTCAGCGTCGGCTGCCACGTCTGCCTGCGCGACGAGGACGGCGAGGAGGACGAGTACGACATCACCGGTTCCACGGAGGCTGATCCCATGATGGGCAAGATCTCGGATGAGTCGCCCATCGGCTCGGCGATCCTGGGCCACAAGGCGGGCGACAAGGTGGAGATCTCGCTGCCCAGCGGCGCGGTCGTCGTGTATGAGATCGTCTCCATCGGCCGTTCGGACGTTTGAATTTGACACAAAGTGCAGCGAAAAGAGAGGCGAGGAGCCTCTCTTTTTGTTGACGGAAAGGTGGTTTTAGCCCAGTGAAGATCATGGCCGTCGATTTCGGAGACGTGCGCACCGGCATCGCCGTTTGCGACCGCACGGAATTTCTCGCCAGCCCTGTGGGCGTCATTGAGGAGAAGAGCTTCGCCAAAGCGGCGGAGAAGATCGTGTACGCCACGCGCGAATATGATGTGGAAATGGTGGTCATCGGACTGCCCAAGAACATGGACGGCAGCGAAGGCCCCCGCGCGGAGAAGTGCCGCCGCCTCGCGCAGACGCTGTCCAACATCATCCCGATCCCCGTCGAGCTGTGGGACGAGCGTCAGTCCACGATGGCCGCCGCGAACATCCTCTCGGCCAACGGCACATACGGGAAAAAGCGCAAGCAGTCCATCGACGCGGTGTCCGCCGTCGTGATCCTCGAGGGATACATGGCCTGGCGCCGCAACACCGGAAAATCGCAGTAAAAAAGGGAGCGTTGCTGTGCAACGCTCCCTTCAGCTTGTCGATAAACCCTCTCGCGAGAAGAGAGAAAAATTAAAATGACGTCGGGATTCCCGGGCATGTACCGGGAATCCCGACACCTTGACAGAAAAAACAGCCGATTTTGTGTGCGTAGTGCGCAAAATCGGGCGTTTTTTCGCCGGAAAAGGGTACTGGGGGAAACCAATAAGCATCCCCCGCGCATCGCGCGGGTGGTGCGTTTGGTGTCCCTCAGGAGGCTGTCGAACTTTTTCGACAGCCTCAAAGGGAGTGTTGCCGTGCAACGCTCCCTTTTGTCATTTTTCCCGCGCCAGCGCGAGGATGCGCGCGGCGGCGTCCGCGATGCTGTCCGCCAGCGGCAGAGATGGAAGACCCGCGATCTGCACGCCGCACTTCGCGGCGGGGATCAGCACCTTGACGGCCCGGCTCGACGCAACGGCGGCCGCCATCGCGGGGCTGCACTCGCCCAGCATGCTGTCGGCCAGCACAAGCCCCAGCGGGCCCGCCACGACGTCCGCACGCCGCGCGTTGACGATCACGGCGTTCTCACCCGTCGCGCCGGCCGTCGCACCCGCCTTCAGCATGGCGGCTGTGGCGGCGCTGTTCGTTCCCACCGCGATGATCTCGCCGCCATATCCGGCGGCGCGCAGCGCCGCGATCAGCGCGCGGCCATAGCCGCCGCCCTGTCCGTCGATCACAACAAGTTCCATCCGGTCACACTTCCTTTCGTTACATCAGCGGCGCGAACAGGCGCAGCAAAAGCTGGCACAGGATCTTGGGCAGCGGCACGCGCGCCGTGTCGGCCAGCGTCACCTCGCGGCTCTGGCGCAGCGTCTCCGTCACGTCTGCCTTGACGTCGCCGACCATATGCCCGCCGTAGAACACCGCGCAGTTTTCAAAGTGGAGGTACAGGCTGCGGTAATCCATGTTCGCGCTGCCCACGATGGCGACCTGATCGTCGCTGACATACATCTTCGCGTGCAGGAAGCCCGGCGTGTACTCATAGATGCGCACGCCGGCCTCCAGCAGAGGCGCGTAGTAACTCTGCGTCACGTAGTAGACATACCACTTGTCCGGGATACCGGGCGTGATGATGCGCGCGTCCAGCCCGCTGCGCGCCGCGCGGCAGAGGCATGTGAGCATCTCATGGTCGAGGATCAGGTATGGCGTCGTGATGTATACATATTTCCGCGCGCGCTCAATGATGTTGAAATAGGCGTTCTCCGCCACGCTCTCGCCGTCCATCGGCGCGTCGCCGTACGGCTGGACAAAGCAGTCCGCGGCAAAACGGGTGCGCGGCACATATTTCGCGTACTCGGTCTTGTCGCCGGTGACAAAATCCCACATCTTCAGAAACGACGTCGTCAGGTGGAACACCGCGGGCCCTTTCAGCATATAGCCGGTGTCCTTCCAGATGCCGAACCGGCGCTTGCGGTTGATGTATTCGTCGGCGAAATTCATGCCGCCGGAAAAGCCCACTTCGCCGTCGATGACGGCGATCTTGCGGTGGTCGCGGTGGTTGAGCAGTTTGTACTCCGAGATGTGCCAGGTGAAATGGATCTCATTGAACACGCAGCAGCGGATGCCGGCGCGCCGCAGCTCATCGTCATAGCCCGTCGGCAGCGTGAACAGACAGCCAGCGAAATCGTAGATGACGCGCACATCCAGCCCCTGCGCGGCCTTTTCCTTCAGCACCGCGAGCGTCTTGTTCCACATCTCGCCCTCTTTGATGATGAAGTACTCCATGAAAATGGACTTCTTCGCCTTTTTCAGCTCGCACAGGAACTGCTCGAAGAAATCCTGACCGAACCGGTAGTACGCGCATTGCGTATCCGCGAACACCGGAGCGGACGCCGCCCGCACCAGATATTCCGCGCAGCGGCGCATCGACGGGTCCCACTCGTTCAGCTGTTCGAGCAGAGCGTCGTCCTGCACCATCACGGCGGAGCCGCGGCGTTCGATGGCCAGAAAATCCTTCGCGACGCGGGCCGAAAACGTGTGGTATCCCCAAAACAGATAGAACAGCACGCCGGACACGGGCATCAGCAGGATGATGAGCATCCACATCATCTTGTAGGCGGGGTTTGTGTTCGTCTTTTCAAACACGAGCACGGCGCACAGAGCGGTCACGATGGTGAGCACGGAATAGAAGACGGTGCCGATGCGCGCGAAGTTCATGACTACCGCGATGAACAGACCGATCTGCACGGCTGCCAGCGCGGCCAGAAGAAAGCTGCGTGAAAGCAGAAACCGCAGCAGACGCTTCATAGTTGATCTCCTTGCCTGAAGGGAATTTTAGGTTATTATACCGCATTTGAGCCGGAAAGGAAAGCGCCGCCGGAAAAATCAAGCGGGCCGGGCAGGCTGAACACACCCGCCCGGCCCGCGCCGGCTGCTGGAATGATGCGCTATGCCGCGGGAGCAGAGGAAGGACCTCCTGCCTCCGCCGCCTGCGAAGACGCGGATTCCTCCGCGGCAGAGTACGTTCCGATCGTCACGCTCTCGACAAGGATCGCGCCTGAGTCCTCTCCGCTGCTGCTGGCGGCACAGATGGAATCCACGACGTCCATACCGCTGTAGACCTGTCCGAACACGGTGTTCAGATTGTCCAGATACGGGGCGCCGCCGCCGTCCCGGTACGCCTGCACGACTTCGCTGCGGACGCCCAGCTCCGTGAGATGTTCCGCCGCGTCCTTGTCCACGCTGTCGGACGGCGTCGAAACGATGAAAAACTGGCTCAGGTTCTGCCCTTCCTCCCCGACGCGCGCGACGGAGACCGCGCCGGAATAGTGATGCAGAAGGTCGGACACCTCGACGGGGTAAGATGTGTTGTTCCAGATCGTCGCGCCGCCCGTGCCGCTGCCCGTCGCGTCGCCCGTCTGGATCAGGAAATCCTCGACGATGCGGTGAAACGGCAGGCCGTTGTAATACCCCTGATTGGCAAGGCCGACGAAATTCTCGACAGCCTGCGGGGCGTATTCCTCGTAGAGCACCATTTTGATCACGCCCATGCTGGTGGTCAGCGTGGCCGTGGTCGCGCCCTCGGCGGGAGCTTGAAACTGGATCTCCTCCGAACGCACTTCCGGGCGTGCGGCTGGGACGAACAGCCCGCCCTCGCCGCATGCGGTCAGAGCGGCGCCGAGCGTCAAAACGGAGGCACAAAGTATCCACAAACGCATCTTCATCGCGCAATCCCCCAACTCAACTGGTACTACGTATAAGTATACCACAAAAATCCCAAAAGGCGTGAATGAAATGTGAATTTACGCGCAAGCAGGGAATTCCCTTCAATTCCCTTGACGGGAAGGGGCAAATTGGGTAAAATAGAATCACTGAGAGAAGTACGATCGAAGGAGATGCACCCATGGCGGATCAGGATAAAATGGACGATTACAGCCCTGATATCATCACGCTGGAGGATGAAGAGGGCAACGAGTTCAGCTTCGAGGTCATTGACGCGGCCGATTACAACGACACCCGCTATCTGGCGGTGGTGCCGTACAAGGACAACGCGGCCGAGCAGCTTGAGGAGGACTCCAATCTCATTCTGATGCGCGTGGGCGAAGAGGACGGCGAGGAGTATCTTGACGTTGTCGAGGACGACAACGAGGTCTATGAGGTCGGCGCGATGTTTGCCGAGCGCCTGTCCGAGCTGTACGACATCGACACGGACGATCTGAAGTGAGCTGTAAGCAGCCTGTGTTGTTCGATTTGTTGCGCTCATAACAAGTCCTACTAACCAATAAAAGGGAGCTCGGGTCCAGTGAGACAGACCGCAGACCTCCCGCCCGGCTTTGGCCGTCAGCGGAGGAAGGGAGTGGAAGTCTTCGGCAGGGCACCCACCTGCCATCCGGTAGGTTTGGTTGGGTGCAGACGGCAACGCGGGTTTGTTTTGAAAAATGGTGAGGGCCGCGCGGCGCTATATGCGTGCGCGGCCCTTTTTTATCAAAAAGGAGGACAACGCGATGCGATTTTCAAAACGTCTGTGCGCCGCCGCGCTCGCGGCGGTCCTGGCGGTGACCACCGGCTGCACGAGCGCCCCGCAACAGCCGGCCGGCAAGGAAAACGCCCGGTTCGACGAGTATCTGGAAAAGGAGTTTGTCGAGACGGTCGAGAGCGATTACACGACGATGCACGTTTTCCTGGAACATCCGGAGGCGTACGGCGTCGACAGGAGCAAGGTGACCGTCGGTCTCGGCTCCCGCTTCGACAGCGAGACCATCGCGGAGTCTGCGGAGGAGCTCAGTGCCACGCTCGACGAGCTGCTCTCGATCGATCGCGCGAAGCTGACCGCGGACCGTCAGCAGACATATGACATCCTTCAGCGGAGCCTCGAGATGGACGCGGCGCTCAGCTCGGAGAAGCTGCGCGATTACGGCTGGCTGTTCGAGAGCATGACCGGTCTGCACTACAGCATCCCCACGATGCTGGCGGACTGGACGCTGCGCGATGAGCAGGACGTCAGGGATCTCATTACCGTCGTGCAGGATGTGCGGCCCTATCTCGCCAGCGCCGTCGAATACACGCGCGGGCAGCAGGAGAAAGGACTTCTGATGCTGGACTTCGACAGCATCCTCGACTACTGCGCCAGCGTGCTGGAGGCGGGCGGGGACAGCGCGGTGCTCGCCGCGATGTGCGAGAGCATCGACGCGCTGGGCCTCGCGGATGGTCAGACGTACAAGGAACAGCTTCGCGCGGCGTTCACGGATTCCTTCCTCACGGGCTATCAGGAGCTGTACGACGCGATGCAGGAGATGAGCGGCGGGCAGAACAACACGCTCGGCCTTGCCGCGTTTCCGAACGGCCGCGAGTACTATGAACAGCTGCTGCGCTCGGAGTCCGGCATGGACATGACGATCGAAAAACTGCGGGACTGGGTGACGGATGCGCTCGATGAGCACGTCTCGAATCTCGACGTCCTTGCGGCGAAGCACCCGGCCGCGCTGTGGGCGTTCTATTACGGCGATATGGACACTCCGTACACGTCATATGAGGAGATGCTCGAGGCGATCCGCGCCGCGATGACAGCCGATTTCCCCGAGATCGGCGACGTGGAATATGTGATCTTCAACGTCAATGAGGAGATCGCCTCGGACAGCGGCGTCGCGGCCTATTTCAATATCCCGGCGCTCGACGCCACAACGCCGCGCCAGCTGCGCGTCAACCCGAACCTCGGCGACATCCAGTCCGTCAACGTGTACACGACAGTCGCGCACGAGGGCTTCCCGGGCCACATGTATCAGTACGCCTATATGTACGAGAACATCGGCTCCCCGGTGCGCTGTATGCTCAATGCCAGCAGCTACGCGGAGGGCTACGCCATTTACGCGGGCTACGAGGCGATGCGCTATCTGGAGGACGCGAACGAGTACGCCCTCGAGATGTACCGGGAGAACGACGCGGCCATCTACTGCCTGCTGGTGCTGGCCGACATCGGCATCCACTACGATGGCTGGACGGCCGAGGAGATGGGCGAGTTTTTCAGCGAGTACGGCTTCGAGTTCGGGGACGCGCTCGAGGATCAGTACTACCAGCTTCAGGCAAACCCCTGCGCCTTCGTGCCGTACTGCGTCGGCTACGAGCAGATCCGCACGCTCAAGGAGCAGGCGCAGAAGAAAATGGGCTCTGCGTTCACTGAGATGGGCTTCAATACCGTGTTGCTGGACAGCGCGGGAGCGCACTACGCGCTGCTGGAGCAGAATGTGCAGGATTACATCAAGAGCGGTTCGGCTGAGAAAAAAGCGGCATGAGCATCTCGGACAAACAAAAAGGGCGGGCGCCAGCGGCGCCCGCCCTTTTTGATGGGAATGATGCGCTCAGTCGGAACGGCGGCCGACGAGGCGCAGGATATACAGGAAGAGGTTGATGAAGTCGAGATACAGTTCCAGCGCGCACACGACGCTGGCCTTTCCGGCCATCTCGGGGTGGGAGCTGTACATCTGGTGATACGCCTTGATCTTCTGCGTGTCATACGCCGTGTAGGCCATGAAAATGGCCGCGCCGATGAAGCAGACGATCCGGTCAAACCCGCTCAGCGGCAGGAAGATCGACAGCACCCAGAAGATCGCGAGGAAGATCAGACCCGTCAGCAGGATGCTGCGCAGATTCGAGAGGTCGCGCTTTGTGAAGTAGCCGTACGCCGCCAGCACGCCGAAGTACAGCGCCGTCATGCCGAACGCAAAGATCAGCGATGCGACGTCATACAGGAGGAACAGGCTGGAGAACGTCAGGCCGTTCAGAACCGCGTAGAGGAAGAATACCGCGCGCGCCGTGCCGAGGCTCATGTGCTGCAGCCGCGCGCTCAGGAAAATGACGGTCGCGATCTCCGCGATGGCAAGCAGGAAGGGGATCATCGGCATCTGCACCAGCAGAACGAACCACAGCCCGCTGACCACGGTGGCGAGCGCCACAGCGAACGTCGTCGCGAGGCCAAGCGCCATCCAGCCGAATGTCTTTGCCGCGTAAACTCCCACCGGCTCGGCGGAGTGCGCGTCGCTCCAGTACAGGCCATTGTCGACCTGCGGCTCATAATTGTTATACATAAGTTTTGTCCTTTCTCCCGGGTCATCCGGGAAATATTGAAGAAAGTATATCACACCTGTGATTCGTTTTCAAGAAAGATCGCGCTCAGGTCGGACACGATATCCTCCGGCAGCATCCCCTGCATCGAGAGGCGTTTCGCGCACAGGTCGGCGGCCGTGCCGTGCAGCCACGCGCCGCAGCCCGCCGCGTCGAGCGGCGCAAGTCCCTGCGCGGCCAGCGCCGTCACGATGCCCGCCAGAAGGTCGCCCGATCCGCCGCGCGCCAGCCCGGCGTTTCCGGTGCGGTTTTCCAGCAGCGCGCCGTCCGGTGCGGCCGCATACGTGCGGTGCCCCTTCAGAAGGACCACCGCGCCGGTGTCCGCCGCAAATTCCAGCGCCGTCCGCGCGGGGCCGACGGTGATGTCCGAAACGCTCCTTCCGCACAGCCGCGCCATCTCGCCCGGATGCGGCGTCAGAATGACAGGCCCGCGCGCGGCGCGCAGCAGTCCGGCATCGTGCGCCAGCGCCGTCAGCGCGCCCGCGTCCAGCACCAGAGTCTTCGCGCGCGCCAGCGCAAGCCGCACGATGCGCGCTGTCTCATCGTCGTCCGGAAGTCCGCAGCCGACAAGGCAGACGTCCGCCTTCTCCATCTCCTGCGCAAGCGATTCGTCCGGCAGCGGCAGATACATCGCCTCCGGCACGCGGGGCGCGGCCGCGGCGATCACGCACTCCGGCGCGGCCAGCGTGTACAGTCCGACGCCCGCGCGCAGCGCGCCCATCGAGCACAGAGCCGCCGCCCCGCGAAAGCGCGGGGACCCGCACACCGCCAGCGCGCGGCCGTAACGGCCCTTGTGGCTCTCGGGGTCTCGGATGCCCAGGCGGGAAAAGACATATTCTTTTGTCAAAATCACCGGCAACACCACCTTTTTCACGAAGCACACTTATTATATCACACATTTGTGAAGTTTCTGTGTCTTTCCGCGAGGAAAATCAAAGCCAAAAGCAGGCATTCCGCCGCACCGAGCGCCGCCCACACGCCGTTCAGCTCAAAAAACAGCGGCAGCAGATATAAAAACGCGGGCGTCAGCACAAGCGGTTCCGCGTAGATGATGAGGTTTGCCAGACGCACCTCCGTCACGGCGTAGTAGTACGACGCGTACAGGTGCACGATCCCCCACGGCGGCAGCGACAGCGCTTCCAAAACCAGCGCCGCCGCGCACAGCGCTGCGACCTCATCCGACGCGCCGAACATCCTCGGCAGCGCGCCGCGCGCCGCGATCATCACCGCGCACAGGATCACGCCCACGGCCAGCGCCATCCGGCGCGCCATCCGCAGCAGCTTCCGCTCGGCGTCCCGGTCGTCCGCGCCGCGGAAAAAGCTCAAAAGCGGCTGCACGCCCTCCGCCACACCGGTCAGGAGCGGCTGCGCCGCGCCGAGCGCATAGCTGACGACCGCGTACGCCGCCACGGCGGACGCGCCGCCCCACGCGAGCGACTGCCAGTTGTGGAACATGATGAGCACGCTCGCGGAGATCGACAGGCCGAACGGCGAGATCCCCACGCGCAGGATGTTCCGCGCAAGGCGCGCCGAGGGCAGAAATTCATGCGCCGAGAAGGGGATGACGCGCTGCGCCGCCAGCAGCAGCGCCGCCAGCAGGGCGGAGGCCGCCTGTGCCGTCACCGTCGCCGCCGCCGCGCCCGCCATGCCCCACGCGAGGCGGAAAATGAACAGCCAGTCCAGAAAAATGTTGCACACAAGCCCCGCGACCATCGCGGCCATTGCCTGCACCGTCAGCCCGTGCGCGCGCAGAAGGGGATTCAGACCCGTGTTGAAGATCTGCGCGCCGCACGCCAGCACCGCCACGCGGCAGTAGTCCGCCGCCGGGCCGTACAATTCGCCCGTTGCGCCGAACGCGCGCAGCAGCGGCGGGAAGGCAAACCACAGCCCGGCCGTCAGCACGGCGGTGGCGGCCGCAAGCAGTGCGAGCGTGTTTCCGCGCGCCCGCGCCGCGCGCTGTGCGTCCCGCGCGCCCAGCGCCGCCGCCAGCAGCACGCTTCCGCCCGTGCCCACGCCCAGCCCCGTCGCGAGGATCACCGCAGAGATCGGCCAGAGCAGGTTGATCGCCGCGAGACCCGTGTCCCCGAGTTTCTGCCCGATGAAAAAGCCGTCCACGATGATGAAAAAACCCATCAGAAGCTGCGAGGCCATCGCGGGAAGCACATATCTGAAAAATGTTTTTGCATTTGCCTGATGTCGCATGGATTCAGCTCCCTTCGCAAGGCTATGATATCACGGAGCGCCGTCTTTCCGCAAGCGGACAGTCCGGGCGGCAGGATCCTTACAAATTCAACACATCTTTCGTCTATAATAAAAATATTGCCGCGCGGATGGTGAGTTTGTACAAAATGCTCCCCATTTGGGGAGAAAAGTTGAAAGTGCGGCGGTTGTCATCCCGGGGAAAACGGAGTATAATGACATTATATTGGCTCACTGTCGGTTTTTCCGGGGAGCCGGGAAGGGAGGATCGCAGATGGAGGGAAAGCACACACGGCCGGACGGCCAGCGCCGTCCGCAGCAGACATCCGCGCCGCGCCGTCCGCGTACGGCGGCGGAAGCGCGCGCCATGCGGGAGCAGCGCCGCCGCGCGCAGCGGCGCGCCAGACTGATCTTTTTCGGCACGGCGTTTGCGATCATCCTCCTCATCTCCTGGCCCATCGCCGCGCTGATCGATCATTTCACGCTGCCCAGCGCTCCGTCCTCCTCGCAGAGCGCGGACGCCTCCTCGCCGGAGTCCGCTTCGGGCTCGTCCGCGTCTGATCCGTCCGGACAGGATGTATCCGGCGGGGACGGCGAAGCGTCCGGAACGCAGGACAATTCGGCCTACGGTCCCGTGCAGGGAGATCCGTCGTCGTACACGATGCCAACGGCTGCGTCGCTCGCCCTTCCCGAGAACGGGCGCGTCGACATGGCGTACTTTGACGACGCGCTGTTCATCGGCGATTCGCTGACGCAGGGCATCCTGACGTACAAGGCCGCGACGTTTGAGAACGCGACGTACGCCGCGTACATCGGCGTCGGCCCGAAGGAACTTCTCAGCGGCGCGGTCGTCAACATCAACGGCGAGAGCGTTGTCGCGATGGATGAGATCCGCGCCGCGAACGCGTCGAAGGTCTACATTCTTCTCGGCACGAATTCGCTCGTCTCGTACGACGACGAGTCGCTTCTGCACTACTACGATGAGTTCCTCACGCTGCTTGAATCAGAGCTGCCCGCGGGTACAACGTACTATGTGCAGGCCATTCCGCCGTTCTCCGCCGACAAGGCCGCGCAGAGCGAGGAGTATTCCAACGAGCGCATCCGCAATCTGAACGAACAGATCGCGCTGATGGCGTATGCGCGCGGCTGGCATTATCTCGACCTCTACAGCGCCCTTGCCGACGAAAACGGCGACCAGCGCGCTGATTACAGCGCGGGCGACGGCGTCCACCTCAATGAGGCGGGCTACACCGCCTGGCGCGAGTTCCTCATCACACACACAGCTTACGACAAGGACAGCCCTTATATCGCGGGCTCGCCCTACCTGATTTCCTGAATGCAGGAGAGGTGATATCTTGGCAGGATACAAAGAATTCAAAAAGCAGTCGCGCCGCAGGAAAAAGTGGCAGGCCGCGGCGACCGCCTTTCTCTCGGTGCTGATCGTCGCCCAGTGTCTCGGGCTCGTGTACGTCGGAGGGCGCATGGTGAACGGTCTGCCGCTGTTCGACCCCGCCGCGCCGTCATCGGAGAAGGAGGGGCCGGCCCCTGAGAGCGATGCGGAGCAGTCGGATGCGCAGACGGAGACGACAGGGTACAACAACAGCCTGTGGGATACGCTGACCCCCGTCGCCCGGACGCTGGATTACGGGCGGACGACAGACGACACGCGCATGTACGCACTGCCGGAAAACGGGCGCGTCGATCTCGAATACTTCCGCGGCGCGCTGTTCATCGGCGACTCGCTGACGCAGGGCTTCGGAATCTATGAGCCGCTCAAGAGCATTGCGACGGTCTGCGCGTACATCGGCGTCACGCCGAAGTCCATCCTCGACAACAACGCGGGCTACCGCCAGGATATGCGCCGCGGCGTCGACGAGCCCGTCGCGATGCTGGACGACATCCTCTCGCACCCCGCGCCGACGAGCGTCTACATCGGCATGGGGACGAACGCGCTCAACTCCTCGCAGGACGACGAGGCCATCCTCTATTATTACGGCCAGCTGCTCGACGTGCTGCGCGCGGCATACCCGAACATCCCCATCTATGTGCAGGCGATCACGCCCGTCACGGCGGAGAAGGCGGCGTCCGATCCGCGTTTCTCGAACGACCGCATCCGCTCGCTGAACGACTCCCTCGCCCGCATGGCGGTGGAGAAGGGGATGTATTACATCAACACGCACGAGGTGCTCGCGGACGACGCCGGGAACCTGCGTGAGGACCTCGCGGGCGGCGACGGCTACCATCTGCGCAGCGGCACGGAGTACGAGGTGTGGGTCGACTACCTGTGCACGCACACGGTCTACAACCCGATGTACCTGCCGTACTGGACGGCCACGACATAAAATAAATATCCCCCGGCGAAGCCGGGGGTTTTTCACAGACGGGTAAAACCCTGGAATACTAGCGCACGCGTCACGTCGCGTTGGTACGGTCTGCCAGCCGCGAAAGATTGTTACTTGCCGCCCGTA
>CALXIU010000202.1 GCA_944388415.1 uncultured Ruthenibacterium sp.
GGCTCATAGCCGAGGCGCAGGATGTACGCCCGCGCCGCGAGCAGGATGCGCCGCTGTTTTTCGCCGCCCACCCACTCGCGCGGCGCGGCGATGGCGTTTTTGCCGCGCGTTTTCACCTCGGCGAACACGACCGTGTCCCCGCGCGCGGCGATGAGGTCGATCTCGCCCTGCCGTGTGCGGAAATTGCGCGCAAGGATGCGGTAGCCGCGCAGCCGGTAGTAGAGCGCCGCCGCGCGCTCGCCCGCCCGCCCCGTCTCGCGCCGGTTCATACGTACCCGCGCTTTTTCAGAAAGCTCTTGCGGTAGATGGGCGCGACGCCGTACTCGTCGAGCAGCGCGTAGTGCTCCTTCGTCGGGTAGCCCTTGTGCTTTTCGAGATGATACTGCGGATACTCCTTCGCAAGCTCGGCCATATAGCGGTCGCGCGTGACCTTCGCGAGGATGGACGCCGCGGAGATGCACGCCGCGCGCGCGTCGCCCTTGACGACGGCCTCGCACGGGATGGCGAGCTGCGGACAGCGGTTGCCGTCGATGAGCGCGAAGTCCGCCGCGACGGCGAGGCCCTCGACGGCCTGGCGCATCCCGAACATCGTCGCGCCGAGGATGTTCAGCTCGTCGATCTTCTCCGGGCCGACGAGCACGACGCTGTACGCTCTCGCGCGGCGCGTGATCTCGTCGTAGAGTTTCTCGCGCTTTTTCTCGCTGAGCTTTTTGGAATCGTTCAGGCCCTCGATGACGTCGCTCTCGTCGAGCACGACGGCGGCGACGCACACGGGGCCGCACAGCGGGCCGCGGCCCGCCTCGTCGACGCCGCACACGACGCCGTGCGAGGCGTACTGAGCATCGAAGTCATACAGTTCCTTCGTCATGGCTCTCCTCCGGTGTTTCCAGCGAAATGCGGCCGAATTTCGCGCCGCGGAACTCGTCGAGCAGCACGCGCGCCGCGCGCTCGGTGTCGACGACACCGCCGGACATCAGCATCCCGCGGCGGCGGCCGATGGCCTCGAGCAGCTCGTACGGCTCGAGCGCCAGCTCCTCGTCCGTCAGGCGGCAGCGCGCCGCGAGGCGGTCGGGGTGGATGCGGCGCAGCTCGTCCGCGAGCGACATCGCCAGCGTCTCAAGGTCGAGCACGTCGTCGCGGATCGCGCCGATGAACGCGAGGTTCGAGGCGATGTCGAGCGAATCGAATTTTTTCCACAGCACGCCGGGCATGTCCAGCAGGTCGTAACCACCGACGGTGACCCACTGTTTACCGCGCGTGACGCCGGGGCGGTCCTCCGCCTTGGCGCGCGCGGAGCCCGCGAAGCTGTTGATGAACGTCGATTTGCCGACGTTCGGAATGCCCGCGAGCATGACGCGGATCTTCGCGCCGGAGATGCCCTTCTCGGCGCGGCGCGCGAGAAGCTCCACGAGCGCGCCGTCAATGGCGCGTCGGACGTTCGCGCCCGCGCGGTTTTTGCTGTTGATCGCGATGCAGCCGTCGCCGCCGCGCGTGAAGTGGCGCACCCAGCGCGCGGTGACGTCCGGGTCCGCAAGGTCTGATTTGTTCAGCAGATACAGGTGCGGCTTGCCGCGCGTGATGCGCTCGATCTCCGGGTTGAGGCTCGAGCGCGGGATGCGCGCGTCGAGCAGAATGAGCACGACGTCCACGCGGCGGACCTCCTGCTCCATCAGGCGCAGCGTGCGCGCCATGTGGCCGGGAAACCACTGGATGTTGCGATGATTGATATTTTCGCTCATTGGATTCTCCTGAAATTGGCAAACGGCGTGACGCAGTACAGCACCTCGCCGAGGATGTCGCGCTCGTCGATGAAGCCGATCTGCGCGCTGCGGCCGTCGAGCGAGCCGCCGCGGTTGTCGCCCATCACGAACACCTTCCCGGCCGGAACGACGACCTCTTCCGTGAGGTCGTTCGGCGACGTGAACGTGCCCTCGGGCAGATACGTCTCGTCGAGCGGTTCGCCGTTGACGTACACCGTGCCCGTCTCGCCGTCGATGCGGACGGTGTCGCCGCCGAGCGCGATGACGCGCTTGATGAGCGGCTTGCCGTAGTCGATCAGCGCGTCCGTCGTGATGACGTCGCCGCGCTGCGGCGTGTAGAGAAACGTGCGCGTGAACACCTGTTCGCCGCTGACGAGCGTCGGGTACATCGACGAGCCGTTGACCTGCGAGAAGCCGCAGCCGAACGCCAGCACGATGAGCGCCGCGGCGACGGAAAACGCGATCGTCTCGCACCACTCAAAGATGCCGTCCGTTTTTTTCCGGGCCTTGTTCTCCTCCATGTCCGCGCCTCCTTCCGCCTGCGCCGGAATATAAAAAGAAATGGGACAATGTACATTGTCCCATTTGAAAATCTTATCGAAGCTGCTCTTTCGTCTTGGCGGCCTTGCCGGTGCGGCTGCGCAGGTAGTACAGCTTGGCGCGACGAACGCGACCGCGGCGGACGACCTCCACCTTCTCGACAAACGGCGAATTGATCGGGAACACGCGCTCCACGCCGACACCATAGGAAGAACGGCGGACGGTGAACGTCTCGGCGACGCCGCCGTGACGCTTCGCGATCACAGTGCCCTCAAAGGCCTGGATGCGCTCGCGCTCGCCTTCCTTGATGCGGACGGACACGCGGACCGTGTCGCCGACGTTGAACTGGGGCTTTTCTGCCTTGACCATGCCCTCGGTGATGATTTTCATAGCGTCCATGATTGACCCTCCATGTTGTTAAGACATTCATTCCCGCAGAGTTTGGCGGCAGAGGACTGTCCCGTAAATTGTTGTCATTTACCGCGCTGTTGGCACAGCGGATATAACGCTCAAATATAATAGCACACTTTGGCCAGGAATGCAAGCGATTTTACACAAATACCTCTTTCTTTTTTGTGTAAAGCGCCGTACGCAGCACGGACGGCAGCGCTCCCGCGAGGCCGCAGTGCTCGGCGAGGTAATTCGTGACGAGCGACGGGCTGATCGTCAGCTCTCCCCCGGCAGGCAGGAACACGCTGAGGCAGAAGCCCTCGCGCGTGCGGCGCGCGCCCTCGACGTCCACATACGCTTTGAGGTCGACGGTGCGCACGGAGCGCTTGCCCTTCTTCTCGACGGGCGCGGCCTCAAGCGCGGCGAAGATCGCGTAGGCGCACGCGGCGCGGTCGGCGTCCTCTTCTGCGTAACGGATCTCATACCGCGCGAGGGCGATGTCCGCGGTGTCGGACTGCGCGGGGCCGATGCGCAGCACGTCGACGCCCTTCGGCAGGCATTCGGAGAGCGTCTGCGCGGCGGCGGACCAGTCGTAGCCGTCGGCCTCGGACTTGAAGTCAACGCACTCGGCAAGGCTCTCGTGGCCGAGCGCGAGCGGCGCGGCAAACGTCATATAGATGTGCGGATTGAAGCCCTGCGTGTACCACACGGGCAGGCCCGAGCGCTTGAGCGCGCGCTGGAACACGCGCTGTAAATCGAGCAGCGAGATATACGACGCCTCGCCCGTCTTGGAAAACCAGACTCTAACGGTAGTCAAAACACGGCCCTCCCAGCAGTTTATTCGCGCCGCAGCCCGCGCACGAGCGGTTGCACGGCTGTGTGGTCTTCGCCTCGAGCGCCTTGTGATACTCGCGGATCAGGTACGACTTCGTGACGCCGTAATCAAGATGCTCCCACGGCGTGACCTCGTCCTCGGCGATCTGGCGGTTGGCGTAGAACGCGGGGTCGACGCCGAGGTCGCGGAAGACCTCGAGCCACGTGTCGAAATGGAACTGATCGTCCCAGCCGTCGAAGAAGCAGCCGCGGCGGTACGCCTCGCACAGAACGGGCGCGAGGCGGCGGTCGCCCTTCGCGAACACGGCCTCGAGGAAGCTGATGCGGCTGTCGTGATAGCTGACGCTGATCTTGCGGCTCTTGACGCTGCGCAGAAGGTGCTGCTGCTTTTCGCGCAGCGTCTCCTGCGTGTCCTGCGGGACGAACTGGAACGGCGTGTGAGGCTTCGGCACGAAGCACGCGACGCTGATGGACACGGACACGCTCTTGCCCTTGGGCCTGTTCGGGTTCTGGTAGAACAGCTCGACGACGCGCTGCGCGGTGTCGGCGATGCCCTCGATGTCCTCCATCGTCTCGGTGGGAAGGCCCATCATGAAGTAGAGCTTGACGGACGTGTAGCCCGCGTCGAACGCGAGCGTGCACGTGCGCTCGATCTCCTCCCACGTGACGTTCTTGTTGATGACGTCGCGCAGGCGCTGCGTGCCCGCCTCGGGCGCGAACGTGAGGCCGCTCTTGCGCACGCGGGTGGTCTTTTCGACGAGGCTCTGCGAGAAGTTGTCGATGCGCAGCGACGGCAGCGACATGCCGACGTGCTCCTGCGGCGTCCACTCGAGCATGTCGTCGAGCAACGTCTCGAGCTGGCTGTGGTCGCTGGTGGAGAGGCTTGTCAGCGAGATCTCGTCATAGCCGGTGTTGGCGCACAGCTCCTGGCCGGCCTTCGAGAGCATCGCGGCGTCGCGCTCGCGCATCGGGCGGTAGAGAAAGCCCGCCTGGCAGAAGCGGCAGCCGCGCACGCAGCCGCGCAGCACCTCGATCTGCGCGCGGTCGTGCACCGCGCCGATCATCGGCACGACAAAGTGCGTCGGCAGCGGCTGCGAGTTCATGTCGCGGATGATGGCCTCTGTCACGACGACGGGCGCGCCGTCCTTCGCGGTGACGCGCGCGACGCGGCCGTCGGGCAGATAT
>CALXIU010000203.1 GCA_944388415.1 uncultured Ruthenibacterium sp.
CGGTTGTAGATGCCGCGCGCGAGCAGCTCGATGGCGTGATAGCCCATGCGGCTGGCCGTGACGCGGTCGCGCAGCGTCGGGCTGCCGCCGCGCTGGACGTGACCGAGAACCGTTGCGCGCGAGTCGATGCCCGTGCGGGACTGGATCTCGTTGGCGAGATCATGCGCATGACCGACGCCCTCGGCGATGATGATGATGAAGTGCTGCTTGCCGGTCTTCTGCGTCTTTTTCATCTTGCTGATGACGTCGCGGTCGAGGTCATAGGGCACCTCGGGGATCAGCGTAACGAGCGCGCCGACTGCAATGCCGGTGTTCAGCGCGATATAGCCCGCGTTACGGCCCATGACCTCCACGACGCTGCAGCGGTCGTGGCTCTGCGTGGTGTCGCGCAGCTTGTCGATCATCTCGACGGCCGTGTTCATGGCCGTGTCGTAGCCGATGGTGTAGTCGCTGCACGCGATGTCGTTGTCGATCGTGCCCGGAATGCCGATGCAGGGAACGCCGAGCTTCGCGAGGTCGCGGCAGCCGCGGAACGAACCGTCGCCGCCGATGACGACCAGCGCGTCGATGCCGTGGTCGCGGCACGCCTGCGCGGCCTTCTGCTGGCCTTCCAGCGTCTTGAACTCAAGGCAGCGCGCCGTGTACAGGCACGTGCCGCCGCGGTGAATGATCTCCGAAACGCTGCGAAGATTCATATCGACGATCTCGCCGGTGAGAAGGCCGTTATAACCATGATGGACGCCCTTGACCGCATAACCGCGCGAAATTGCCGTGCGGACCACCGCGCGAACGGCCGCGTTCATGCCCGGCGCATCGCCGCCGCTCGTAAGGACGCCAATCGTTTTAATTTCTGTCGCCATAATGAATGCCCCCTAATTCTGTCACATCAAAGTAAAAGAATCATGCTTGTCTTTGATTATACTGTCTCTCCGGGCAAAATTCAACCGCCCGAAAAACTTTGACATAAATTTATCATATCATTGCTTCAAAACTACATTTCCTTTGCCGAGAATGCGCTCAAGTTCCTTGAGAAGCAGCGCGCTTGGTGTGCACCAAAGCGTTTTCGGCGCGCGCACGCGCTGCCCGGTGCTGTCGAACTTGAAATAGACCGGCGTACCGCCCTCGAAAATAGACAGCAGATTCTGCGTCTCATCGTACGCCGTTCCATCCGGGGAATCCACCCGGAGCCAGAGACCGTCGGTGGAGGATCTGCGCGGTTTCGGCGCAGTTCTGTCGGGAGAATACAGTTCGATGGGTGTGACTGTCTCGGCGATGAGTTTGGTCTGCTCCTCTTCCTTGCAGGAGACTCTGCCGGTCACGACGACGACGGAGTTGTCACGCACGGCGTCAGCGCACTCGAGCAGGACACGCGGAAAGATGAGAAGCTCCATCGTGCCGCTGCGGTCCTCAATGGTGACGAACGCCATCAGGCCGCCGTTTTTCGTCGTGATGGTCCTCGCGCGCGCGACCGTGCACACGAGGCGGATCATCCGGTTGTCGTATTCCCTGCCGTTTTCGCCTGTGAGATCGGTGATGCGGCAATCGGAGAGCAGTTTGATCCTCTCGGCATACTTGTCGAGCGGGTGGCCGGACAGATACAGGCCGCTGACCTCTTTTTCATATTGCAGCCGGATGTCCGGCGCATACTCCTCGCATGGCTGCATCCGGTACTCGTCCGCGGCGGAAGGTTCGTCCGACAGGCTGGAGAAGAGGTCGAGCTGGCCCTCAAGGTTTTTCCTCTGAGTGTTCTCGATGCTCTTCAGGATGCCCTCGAGATTGTTGACGAGTTTGTGGCGGTTCGGGGCGATGGAGTCAAACGCGCCCGCCTTGATCATGCTCTCGACAGCGCGGCGGTTGAGCTCTGTTCCGTACATCCGCTTGCAGAAATCATACAGACTGCGGTACGGCCTCGCTTCCCTCTCCCGCACGACGGCGGAGATCAGGCTGCGGCCGACGTTCTTCAGCGCCAGAAGGCCGAAGCGGATGTCCTCGCCGACGACGGTAAAACCGACGTTGCTCGCATTGACGTCCGGCTGCAACACACGAAGGCCCATGCGCTGGCACTCGGACGTGTACTGGATGACTTTGTCGGTGTTGTCGAGCACGCTCGTCAGCAGCGCAGCCATGAACTCGCGCGGGTGATGGCATTTCAGATAGGCCGTCTGATACGCGACCACCGCGTAGGCCGCCGCGTGCGATTTGTTGAACGCATACGACGCAAAGCTGGACATCTCGTCAAAGATCTCGTTCGCAACGCTCTCGGGAATGCCGTTCGCGACGCAGCCCTTGCACTCGTGGCCCGGTTCGTCGTTTCCGAACACGAAGTGACGGCGCTCCTTCTCCATGACGTCGTGCTTTTTCTTTGCCATCGCGCGGCGCACGAGGTCCGCCTGGCCGTAAGAGAAGCCCGCGAGCTCTCGGCAGATCTGCATGACCTGCTCCTGATAGACGATGCACCCGTTCGTGACGTCGAGGATGTGCGCCAGCTGCGGCGTTTTGTACCGGATCCCGGACGGATCGTGGCGGTTCGCGATATACGTCGGGATGGATTCCATCGGCCCCGGGCGGTACAGCGAGATGATGGCGATGATGTCCTCAATGTTCTTCGCTTTCAGTCCGACGATGGCCTGCGTCATGCCGGCGGATTCCATCTGGAACACGCCCTCTGTCTCGCCCGCGTTGAGCATCGCGAACACGGCCGAATCGTCATAGGGGATGGTACGGATCGAGAAGTCCGGGACCACACGGCTGATCATTTTCTCCGCGTCGCTGATGACTGTCAGCGTGCGCAGGCCGAGAAAGTCCATTTTGAGCAGGCCCAGTTCCTCGATGGTCGTCATCGTGAACTGCGTGACGATGTTTCCGTCGTTCGTTGCAAGCGGCACATACTCGTTCGCAGCGTCACGCGTGATGACGACGCCTGCCGCATGCGTAGATGCATGGCGCGGCATTCCCTCGATCTTCAGTGCAATGTCGATCAGCTCGTGCACCTGCGGGTCGTTCTCAGACTGCGTGCGCAGTTCGCGCGAAAGTGTCAACGCCTTTGTCAGCGTCATTTTCGGCTCCATCGGAACAAGCTTCGCAATGGCGTCCACCGTCTGATACGGCATGTCCAGCACGCGGCCGACGTCCCGTATGGCAAGGCGCGCTGCCATCGTGCCGAACGTGACGATCTGCGCGACGTGGTCCGCGCCGTATTTGCGGATGACATAGTCGATGACCTCCTGCCGGCGCTCGTAGCAGAAGTCAATGTCGAAGTCCGGCATCGACACGCGCTCGGGGTTCAGAAAGCGCTCGAACAGAAGGTTGTAGCGGATGGGGTCGATGTTGGTGATGCCCACGCAGTAAGCTGCAAGGCTGCCCGCGCCGCTGCCGCGGCC
>CALXIU010000204.1 GCA_944388415.1 uncultured Ruthenibacterium sp.
CCATGACGCCGCCGCAAGGCGGCCACAACAAAACCGCACTCGCTGCGGTTTTGCATGTTAAAATGTTCTCAAAGCCTGTGCGCGCGGCGCACAGGCAGCGCGTGTTTTCACGCGCCAAGCCGCCGGACGGCGGCCGCTTTGAGGCTATTATACCATGCCGAAAGGAGGAGCTGCCATGCGGCTTTTATTGATCGAGGACGACAAAACGCTCTGCGAATTTCTGGAACGCCTGCTGCACGCGGACGGCCATGGTGTCAGCATCGCGCACACGGGAGCGGAAGGGCTGGAGGCGCTGCGGGAAAACGAGTTTGACGCAATCATTTTAGACCGGATGCTGCCCGGTCTGGACGGGCTCCGGCTGTTGAAAACAATGCGCGGCGAAGGCTTCACGCTGCCGGTGCTGATGCTGACTGCGCTCGGCGCTTCCGCCGACAAGGTGGAGGGGCTCGACGCGGGCGCGGACGATTACCTCGCGAAGCCGTTTGACCCCGCCGAACTCTCGGCGCGGCTGCGGGCGCTGGCGCGGGGACGCAGCGGCGGATACGGCGCGCTGACACGCTTTGGCGACGCGTCGCTCGACGCGGCCGCGCGCACGCTCGCGGGGCCGGGCGGCCGCTGCGAGATCTCCGGCCGCGAGGCGGCGCTTCTGGCCTTCCTGTTTAAAAATCCGAATCAGGTGCTCTCCCGGCAGCTTCTATTGGAACGTGTCTGGGGCGCGGACAGCGACGTCGAGGAGGGCAATCTGAACAACTACATCTTCTTCGCCCGGCGAAGACTGTCTCAGGTGGGCAGCCGGGTGCAGATCGTCACGGTGCGCGGGCTCGGATACCGCGTGTGCGAATGTTAGCCCGGCTTCGCCGCCGCCTGACCGCGCTTGCGGCGGCGCTGACGGGGTGCGTGGTGGTCGCGGTCGCCGCCGTCTCCTTCTGCCTCGGCGGCGCGCTGTACACCGCACAGCGGCAGGCGTCCTTTGAGGCGGAGGTCTCCGAGCTGGCCGGCCAGTGGGAGCTGGACGGCACACTGGACCTGACGCGCGCACGGCCGTCCGGCGTGCAGCTCTATCTGACGGAGAACGGGACGCCGCTGGTGCTCTCAGGCCTTGCGGAGGATTCAAACTGTACCGCATTGTGGAGAGTTTTGATCGACACGGGATTTGATCCCGACGTCCCGCCGCTTTTTTCGCAGAGCGAGGAGATCACGCTGGAGCGGGCGGCGCTGCCGGACGGTGCGGCGCGCGTTGCCGCCCGCAAACAGGTTGCCGAACATAGCTGGCGGCTGCTCGTCGCGTGGCAGCCACTCGACGCAGAGCGGCAGGTCCTGCTGCGCGCCGCCGCCGTGTTCGCGCTGGTGGCTGCGGCGGGTGTCGCCGCGCTGACGGCAGTCTGCTGGGCAGTCGCCGGGCGCGCCATCCGTCCCGTGCAGGAGGCGATGCGCGCGCAGCGCGAGTTTGTGCGGGCGGCGGGTCACGAGCTGCGCACGCCGCTTGGCGTATTGCGCGCGGGGTTGGCGGTACTGCCCGGCGAGGATGATGAGACCGTGCGCCGCCACATCGGGCTTCTGGACGCGGAGGCAGCACGGATGGGCGGGTTGATCGACGATCTGCTGACCCTCTCCGGCGGCGGGCTGGTGCAGCCTGAGCCGCCGAAGCCTCTCGCGCCGGACACGCTCCTGCTGGAGCTGGCAGAGGCTTGGGAGCCGGCCGTGCGCCGGGCGGGACGTCGCCTGCGCGTCTTCCTGCCTGACGGGCCTGTCCCGGTGATCGACGGACATCGGGAGGCGCTGCGGCAGATTTTGAGCGTCTTTCTCGACAACGCTCTGCGCTACGCGCCGGGGGACACGGAGATCGAGCTGCACTGCAGCGCGCAGGGGAAGAAGATCCTCTGGGAGGTGCGCGACCATGGGCCGGGCGTTCCGGACGCAGAAAAGAGCGCTGTATTCCGGCGCTTCTGGCGCGCCGATTCCGGCCGCGCCGACCGGAAGCACTTCGGCCTCGGCCTCTCCGTCGCGGCGGAGCTTGCCGAGCGATGCGGACTTCGTCTGAGCGTGCGCGACACGCCCGGCGGGGGCGCAACTTTTCGCGTGGAAGCTGAGCTTTGACATACAAACGGAAGCGAGCGGCGTTTTTTGAAAACGCCGCTCGCTTCCGTTTCATGTTTCAGAAAAACAGTGACAGCGGTTCAGTCGAACCGGATGCTCTTCAGCTCACATTTCTCCTCGCCGCCGTAGACAAGATACAGCGCATGGACGCCCTTCACGGTGATGGGAATACCCGCCGTCTGCCAAGCGCCGGCGCGCGGCAGTTCGATGCGGCCCAGCACGGCGTCGTCCGCCTTCACAGTGAAGCTGCCGCCCCCGCGGTAGCAGACAGAAAGGCGTTTTGCGCCTGTAAAGGCAAAATACTTGTAACCGATCACCGTGTCCTCACAGATGTCTTCGATGTAACGTTCTCCACCTTTACAGCAGATCGCAGGCATCCGGCTGGTCTTTTTGCCGAACGCTGTGTGGCCGCTCTTGCGGATGCGGCTGTTGTACAGGTTGCAGCAGACGGGCGCGGCGTACTCCCCCGCCGCCGCCAACGGGCCTCCGTTCAGACCGCACGACGTCATCTCCACCTGCGGGATGCTGCCGTCGGGCAGGATCTCGATCTGCTCGGCGCATCCCTGACGGCTGAAACTGGTCTTGTTTGTGTGGCGGTGATAGAAGATGTACCACTGCCCGTTGATCTCCTCGGTGCTGCCGTGGTCGTTACCTGTCATCGCGAGGCGCTGCTCCGGCGTGCGGCCGCGATACCCGATATCGCCGTTCGAAACGATGACGCCGCCGAATTTGAAATCACGGTCGGGGTACTTGCTGGTGGCGTAGCACAGCTCATGATGCAGATGCGAGGAGTAGATGTAATAATATGTGTCGCCCACCTTGCGCATGGAGCTGGCCTCAAAAAAGGCGTGATGTTCAAATTCCGTCCCGATGGCGTCGACCTGTCCGGGCGCGAGCCGCCGGGGCTCGCCCTTGACGGTCAGCATGTCGTCCTCGAGCTCCACCACGTTACCGCCCTCGATGCCGTACGGCTCCCGTGCGATCTGCTCCCGGGTCTTTTCAAACAGCTTTGGCTCGATGAATCTGGTGTGCATCCATTTGATAAACTTTTTCGGCAGCTTCGGCAGCGGCTGGAGGCCCGTCCCGATGGCCCAGCCGTAGTACAAATAGATCCTGCCATTGTCGTTCAACAGGCCGGGGTCGAACGTGATGCAGCGGTCGAACGTGCTTCCGTCCGGATTGCGCACCTCGCCGTAATACCGGTACTTCCCCGCCGGCGTATCGCACACGGCGACGTGGATCGGGCCTGTGAAGTGGCCGCCCGACATCGCGTAGTAAAGATAGTACCGGCCGTCGTTGCCTCGCACAACGTCGGGCGCGTACATGTACCGGTTTTTCTCGTCGCGGCCGGGGTCCTGGTCGGCGCGATAGATGATACCCTCGCTGCGCCAGTCGGACAGATCGTCCACCGGGGCGGAGAACGCCTCGTAGTCGAGCATACAAAACGCCGTGCCGTTCTCCGCGTCGTGAGAGCCAAACACGTAGACCCGGTCGCCGAACACATGCGGCTCTCCGTCCGGGATGTAGACGTTCAGGGGAAGATAAGGGTTCAGTGCCTGTCTTTTCATGGGGAATGCTCCCTTCTGCTTTATCGGATATCGTGAGTATACCGCATATCATTTATTTAGGTATATAACGATTCGGATATCCTTGTCAAATACAAGATTTACTTTCCTGACAGTCTTCAGAAAATCTTCCGGGAGCTGTTGACATTTTTCGAGCGCGATGTATAATGGGCTTTAGACAATTTATTCAGATAAAGCGTTGAAGAGGTTTCGCGCGATGGATATCCGCGTCAGAGAGCTGCCGTTTGGTGCGAGACAGCGACGGACCCATTGCGATCATCCCCTCTGAGCTGCAAGCTGAACCGCCTTTTTCGGGCGCAGTAGGCCGCGCCGGCCGGCAGCCGTTATCCTGCCATCCCGTGGGGATCTTCCGCGCGGGGGTGAGCGGTCCGGGTTTTCCGGGCAAGAAGAGTGGTACCGCAGAGTGTCTTTGGAAGGCTTCTGTCTCTTGCATCAAGAGACAGAAGCCTCTTTTGTTGGCTGGCGCTGCGCCCGTGGGCGCAGTTTCCGGATAGATATCTTTTGGGAGGGCAATCAGAATCATGGAAGTGTTAAAGAAAATCAGCAAATTTGCGGGCCGGTACATGGCGATCATCGTTCTCATCATCGCCGTGCTGGCCTTCTTCGTGCCGGAGACGTTTCTCTGGGTGGGCAAGGACTACAACTTCTTTACCCGCATCGTCACCGTCAACAATCTGCTGATGGTGGTCATGTTCGGCATGGGCCTGACGCTCAAGCTGGACGATTTCAAGGTGGTGTTTTCCCGTCCGAAGGACGTGCTGGTGGGCTGCGCATCCCAGTTCCTCATCATGCCGCTGCTCGCGTTCCTGCTGACAAAGGTGTTCAACCTGAGCCCGGAGCTCGCGGTGGGCGTCATCCTCGTCGGCACCTGCCCGGGCGGCACGTCCTCCAACGTGATGACTTTCCTCGCGAAGGGCGACGTGGCGCTGAGCGTCGGCATGACAGCGTGCTCCACGATACTTGCGCCGTTCCTGACGCCCGCGCTGACGTACCTGTACGCGCATGAGACGGTCACCGTCAACATGATGGACATGTTCCTGAGCATCGTGAAGATCGTCATCATCCCCATTGTGCTTGGCTTCATCATCAACAAGCTGTTCGGCAAATTCACGCAGGCGATCGTGGAGAGCCTGCCGCTGATCTCCGTCATCGCGATCGTGACCATCGTGGGCGCCGTCGTGGCTCCGAACGCCGAGAAGCTGTTCGCGAACGGCATCCTGATCCTGTCCATTGTCATCCTGCACAACCTGCTGGGCTACGCGCTCGGCTACGCCGTCGGCAAGCTGCTGCACATGAGCGACGCCAAGTGCAACGCCGTGTCCATCGAGGTCGGCATGCAGAACAGCGGCCTCGCCACGAGCCTCGCGGGCTCGGTCTTCCCCGACCTCGCGCTGGCCACCGTGCCCGGCGCGCTGTTCAGCGTGTGGCACAACATCTCCGGCTCGATCGTCGCGAACCTGATGGCCGCCGCCGCGGAGAAAAAGGCCGCCGCGAACGCTACGACCGCCGCAAAGTAATTGAATCTCCGCTGCATGTTCAAGCGCCCGGTCTCACTTGCGTGAGGCTGGGCGCTTTCTTTCGGTGAAAACAGCTGTGCCTATCTGCGGGAATACAGAACCCCCGATTTTCTCAGTCGGCCCCGAACGCATCCTCGAGGTACGCCGCGCAGCACCAACACACGGCGGCGCAGAGAACCGGCAGCGCGAGCGCCAGGATCACGCCGCCCGTCTGATCGACAAGTGCGCAGACGTGCATCGGCAGATACATGCCGCACCACTTTGCTTTCTCGAGCCCCGCGAGTGCGAGCGCCGGGGACAGCGCGAACGCGACGAGCGACGCGAACAGCGCGCCGAACGCGTTGCCGATGCGCTGCGAGAGCGCGAGCGTGACAAGCGCCATGCACAGCACCGCGAGATACCGCGACGCGGCGAGCAGCGCCGCCATCAGGAAGAGCGGAATTTCCGGCGCGGCGGCGTACTCCTGAATGCTGTACACCGGCGTGAACCACGCGCCGAGGCCGTAGTCCCGCACGGCCACCCAGAACCGGGGCAGAAGGCTCAATACCGTGACGGCGGCGCAGACGAGCATCGCGAGGCGCAGCTTGCACCGCACCGTCGCGGCGCGGCCGAGCGGCGTCGGCGCGATGACGCGCACCATACCCGTCTGCTGTTCCATCGCAAACAGCCCCGAGAAGCACAGCGCGCAGACGAGCGCCGCAGCGAGCGCGTCGGAGACGTCCTGCTTGTCCGATTTGTCAAACAATTTCAGCCACCCCGTCTCGTAGACCATCTGCGAGCGGGGTTTTTCATCGAGGCGCTGCGCCATCGAAACGATGCGCTGGAACACACCCATCTTCTGCTGCAACGCGGCGTAGGCCGACATCGCCGCCTGTCCTTCCTGCGCGGAGATGCGTCCCGAATTGATCGCGGCCTGCAGCTGATAAATCGGCTCAAACTCCTCGTTTTGCTCGTTGAGCCAGTCGACGCTCTCCTGCGTCAGCGGGCCCTCCACGTGCTGCATATAATACCGGTAATAAATCTCATCCGCATCGAGATAGCTCTCCGTCGTGACAGCTGTATACCCCTGCACGAGCGCAAACAGCACGAGGATCAGCCCCGCGCCCTGCATCACAAGCAGCTTGTACAATTCCTGACGCGGCAGCGTCGTGAACCGCGCCGCGCGGCGACGGATGCGCAGCCCTGCGCGAGGGCGGGCAGCGCGGAAGACGTGGCGGCTGAACACAGTGAGAAACGCCGGGACGAACACGGCGGCAAACACGGCCGCCACGATGCACTCGACCAGCAGCAGCGGGACGGGGTGGCCGAACCAGTACAAATTGCGGTACGCGCCGATCAGCTCGTTCGTGCGCAGCAGGCTGACGAGGTTCGCGTATTTGACGACGTTCCAGCTGCTCGTCGCGGGGATGGCGGCGCGGATGGCGAGGTTTGCGCCGATGAGCGCCAGCGCGCCGAGCGCACCCGTCAGCATCCGGCGGGCGAGCAGCATCGCGAGCATCACCCACGCGCCGCAGATCAGCGCCGCCGCCCACTTCGTCAGGAAAAAGCAGCCGATGTACTCACCGACCGTCAGCTTCCATGTGCTGCGCATCAGCTGCGGCACGCTCTGGATCGTGCGCGTCAGCGGGCCGATACCGTACAGCCCGCCGCAATAGGCAAAGTTCACGCCGTAGAGCAGCGCGAGCACGGCAAGGAGGCTCACGGCGAGCGCCGCGAGCTTCGCCCCGGCCGTTTTCAGGCGGCCGCCGGGCGTCGAGCGGATGAGCGCCAGCAGGCCGTTGTCGCGCTCGGCGCGCACGAGCACCGTGGCGATCAGCACCATCGCGAACACGGCGACGACGTCTGTCAGCGCGAAGTCGAGCGCCGTCATCAGCCCTTTCTGCGGATAGTGCCGGACCTGAGTGCCGCGCATGTCCTCGAACGCCTCGGCGGTGACGGCGATGTTCTCGGTGTCATAGCCGCTGTTTGCAAAGATGGAAATGGACGAAAGCTGCTTTGCCTTCTCGTCGATGGAGTCGAGGAAACCCTCATAGTCCGCGACGGTATCGTACTCGTAGACGATGGAGTTGAGAAACGCGTACTCGCGCGCAAGCGTAGGGGCATACGCCAGATAGCCGCCTGCGCGGTAGAGCTCTTCATACGCAGCGAAGTCGTCGGCATAGCGCTCCCGCAGCCCTTCGTCGCGGCGGCCGCCGCTGTACGCCTCGCTGCGGAGCACTCCGTCCACATGGACAATGCCCTCCACGCGCGCGAGCTCGCCGTGCAGAAATTCGCCCATCTCGTCCATGCTCATCCCGGCGATGCTCTCTTCGATGCGGTGATACGCGCTGTACGGCGCGCTGCCCTGCGCGCGGGATGTGCCGAACCACAACAGAAACAGATTCGCGCACAAAAGGACCACAAGCGACAAAAGAAAGAACCGGCTGCCCCACACCTTGCGCAGCTCGGCACGGCACAGGCGGATCATGTTTCATCCTCCCCGAAAATGGTGAGATACACATCCTCCAGCGTTCCGCCCGGCGCGTATTTGCTAATCAATTCGGCGGGGGGCGCATGGTCGACGAGCCTGCCCTCTTTCAAAAGCAAAATCTCATTCGCTACATGCTCCACATCGCTGACGACGTGCGTCGCCACCAAAATAATCCGGTCGTGTGCGAGTTCGGCGAGAGCCGTGCGCAGACGCACGCGCTCTTTCGGGTCGAGGCCCGCAGTCGGCTCGTCCATAATGAGAAGCTGCGGGTCGCCCAAAAGCGCTGCAGCGGCCAGAAGCCGTTGCTTCATGCCGCCGGAGTACGCCGCGAGGCGCTTGTCGAGCTCCGTTTCCAGATGCACGAGCGCGGCCGTGCGCTCCACTTCCTTCGCCGCGTCCGCGCGGGGCAGCTCTTTCAGCGCCGCGAGGTAGAGCAGAAAGCGGCGGCCGGTAAAGCTGTCGTAGAGGCTCTGCTGCTGCGGCATGTAGCCGAGCACGCGGCGGAAGCGCGCGCCGAGACGCACGATATTTTTGCCGTTCCACAGTACCTTGCCGCCCGTAGCATCAAGGTTGCCAGTGATGATGTTCATCATCGTGCTTTTGCCCGCACCGTTCGGCCCGAGCAGGCCGTACAGACCCGGCCCGAGCGTGAAGCTGATGCCGTCGAGTGCTTTTTTAGATTCTTTTCCCGAACGATAGATTTTCGTCAGCCTGCGCAGTTCCATTATTGATTCTGGTGCGGACATCGCTGTTCTCCTCTTTTCAATCGTTCCATTCGATATCCCGGAAGTCGGGAACGCTGTTCCAATAATCTTCCTTGGAAATCAGACCTATGCCGGATGCAGAACTTTTTGTTCCTCGAACCCTCTGCCAACTGTTCCAAAGCGGCGAACCTTATATTCCTTGTCGCGGCAGACCTGAAACTGCGCTTCCGCCTCGATATAGACTCCCTCGGACAGTTTCTGTGAGCCAAACCGATTTGTTACAGACATTCTTTCAGACACAGCATATCCAAGCATTGTTTTCTTTTGGTATCTTTCAGATACCCAAAGCTCGGGATCAGGGCGCTGTGATCTCACGGTAATTGGGAATGCCCGCCAAGAAGTCCTCCCACGAAATCATCCCGTACCGATTTGAGATTTCAACTGTTTTTGTGGGATAGCCGTCTTCCTGCACCTGCGTTGCAAAAGAGTCCTGCTGCGCAAAATGCACGAGCAATTCTCCGTCCGTTTCAGCCAGAATTTCAATGGGGCGCTCGCTCGCGTTGCTGACAAAGCGAAGCGGGATCTCGGTTGCGGTGGCGCTTTCTCCGGAGACATCGGCTAAATATCGTTTGAGGAGATCCGTCCCCCACGGGCCCCAGACCGTGACGAGCGCGCGACCGTCCACAATGCGCTCCAGCGTGAACGTCGCCGCCGCTCCCGTGACCTCCGCCGGCCATGCGACATCCACCTGTCCCGAACCGCCCGCCTCATCCAGCCAGTGGAGTGCATCCGCGGTATCGCTCGACACCCAATAGAGACGGCCGTCGTCCCAGCACACGGAACGGCCGTTGCTTCTCGCATCGCTGTGCCATGTGTCCAGCGTCGTCTCCTCGCCGGTCTCAGGATTCCATAAGAACACGCGGTGCTCACAGCCGTTTGCCTCTGCCTCCTCCGTGGTGTCGCCCCAGTCGTATTGGTATAGCACGAGGTTTCGCCCGGACACGCCCAGCAGTTCCGGCGACGGAGATGGATATGCCCCCTCGGGTTGCGCCGCACTACCGGACAGCGGAACGCGGTAAACCCGCATCTCGCTGACCGAACCGGAGAGTTCCTCCGAGAGGAAATACAGCGCTTCGCTGTCCGCGCAGGCGATCGTCTGAAGGAACTGTCCGCTTTCCGCCGTGTACAGTACCCGGCGGTTCGCCCCGGTGGCGTCGGCTACCTCGATGGTCTGCGCCCCGTCGGATGGGCTGCGGATAAAAGCGATCGTGTTCTCATCCACCGAGACAAAAGAGGCGATGAACTGATCTCCCGGAATCCACGCGGTGCAGGTTTCGCTGTCATGCGCACAGGACGGCGATGTGCACAGTGGAACTTCGACCGCCTGCTCGTAATCAATGTAACATAGAAGCTGATTGCCACCTCTGTTTCCCGTCAGATAGTATCCCCCTTCGTTTCCTGCGCTCAGGGCCCGCATTTCTCCGGTGTGTATTTCCTCGGCAGCCGGGGGCACAGGGGCTGCCGTGGAGGACGATTGCCCGGAAATCGGTGCATTCCGAGCGGCGCACGCACAAAGCAGTGTCATCGCTGCCGCAATGCAAAGAATCTGGTTTTTCATGAGGAATCCCTCCCTTTCACCAGCAGTTTACCGCGTCGCTATTTCCGAAATGTTTCCGACTTCACGAACCGTACAGCGAATCCTGTGTGACACTGATGGCGCCGATCGCAAAATTGCCTTTCTGCACACTGCAGTACAAATAAATCTGCCCGCTTGCCGACCACTCCGCTGCCGTATCCTGGTTTGAATCAGCCACATCGAAAGGCTGCCAGTCCGTCAGAGTATCGAGTCCGAGATAGGAACGGTAGGCGTCCAGCGCCGCCACTACATCCACGCCGGACGCCGAAAGCATTACGGAATAATTCGTCACAAGCCCACAGGAGTCAAGCCACTGCGCTTCGCACCGCCATCCGCTCTGCACTCCATCGCCATACTTCCACCCTTGACATACGGCCTCTGAAACGCCGTCCTGGCCGCACTGAAGCGCCTCGCGTGTTTCCGTGAGCATGGACACAACCCGCTCTGCCAGCGCATCCGGAAGGACGCCCGCATCGGCCAATGCCTGTGTTTTTTGCATCAGTGTTCCGGCGGTTTCGGCCGGGTCGGCAGATGTATCCGCCACACTGATTTCCGTCCCGGACAAGAGCCGCTTGCGGAACAGTTCGTATGCTGCGGGAATCTTCCGTCCGCTACCGCTCATCGTACCGGATACGGCAGGACGCGCGACGGGCGTCGCGCACAGTCGGGAATCCTCCCACGTCGCCATCGCACAGGGAAGTGCGAGACTCGCCGCACACGCAAGCGCGGCAAGAGCTGTCATTATGGGTGCGTACTTCATGTCTCTGATTCACCGCCTTTTTCCATTGTGCAGGGCTCCAGCGTCATCCAAACGCAAGTTCCCTCATTCACACGGCTCTCGATGTGCAGCTCGCTTTTGTGCGCCGCCGCGATCAATTTGCACAGGGCAAGCCCGAGGCCGTTGCCGCCCTCACTGCGTGAACGCCCGCGGTCGACGCGGAAAAACGGTTCCGTCACACGCTCCAGCAGATCGGGCGGAATGCCGCGGCCTTTGTCCGAAACCCGCAGCAACCAGACGTCGCCCTGCCGCACGCATTGGATGCGGACCACTCCGTCCTTCGGGTGGGCTGACGCAGCATTGAGAACGAGATTGCGGATAAGGTCAGTCAGCAGAGAAACATTGATGCGCCCGGACGCCCCCTGCGGACACTCGGTCTCCAGCCGGACTGGCAGTTCCGGCAAGTCCGCGGCCGCCTGTTTCAGGACGGGAGGCAGGAGTGCAGGCGCGAGTTCCACTCCGCCCTCCTGCAGTTGCATCAACTGCATCAGCTGACGGCTGAGCGTTTCAAGCCGTGCAGATTCGCGGAAAATGTATCCGGCCGCCTTGCTCTGCTGTGCCGGAGACAGCTGCCCTTTTTCGAGCATGGACGCATATCCCAACATCGCCGTCATCGGTGTTTTGAGTTCGTGCGAAAATGCCGCAACAAAGCGCTTCTGACGTTCGCTCTCCTCGCGTAGCTCATCCATCTGACTGCCGATCGCATCTGCCATGCGGTTGAACCCCTCACCGATGCGCTGAACCTCGTCGCTTGTGGCAAACTCGACCCGTACGCCCAGATTTCCTGCCTCCAGTTCTCGGCTCGCCTGTTCCAGACGGCGCAGCGGCCCGGTCAGTCGACGAGATCCCGCCACGGCCACGATTGCCGCCGCCGCAATGACTGCAGCGCTCAGCACAAAATGCTGTCGCACTTGGCGGTCGCGCTCTCCGAACAGAGCCGTGACATCCCACGCCTCCGCAAGCCACAGCGGACGGCCCACACCCTGCAAAGGCGTTGCCATCATGACCCAGTCATGGCTGTCCACACGCAGAAACAACGCGCGTTCTTCTCCTGCATTGACCGCGGCGAGCATGTCTGCGTACGAGATCTCTCCAGGTAGATTGGAATAAAGGACTGTTCCCTCCGGCGACAGGAGCGCCATGCACGGCGGCTGTCCCACGCTGCTGCCAATCAGTTTTTCCGACGCGTTCAGAATATCTGAAACGCTCTGAGCACGCATGCCGCCGAGCTCCGTTTCCATTGAAAAATAGGTTCTCTGATGGCTCGCGGCATATCCTGTCAAAGCTGTCTGCAGGGCTGCGGCAAAGTTTCGGCTGATGTTCAGCGCACCGCCGATGCTCAGAGTCACGCACAGAAGCGTCACCGTCGAAAGCGCCAGTTTTGCTGAAAATTTCATGGGATTCCCTCCAGTCGGTAACCTATCCCCGGAACGCTGACAAGGCAGTGTTTCCATCCGAGTTTTCTGCGCAAACGGCTGATGTGGATATCAAGTGTGCGGGTGCTTTCGGGGCATTCGTCGCCCCAGATTTCTCCCAGCAGCACGTCACGGTACAAGGCGATTCCACGGTTGCGCACGAGCATCATCATCAGATTGAATTCACGCGGCGTCAGGCGGACCGGTTCGCCGTTTCTCGTGACTGTGCGGCGCGCCCGGTCGATTTCGACGCCCCAGACGGACAGTCCCGGCCCGAGACGGCCTGTGTGCCGCATCAGCCCGTCCACCCGTGCCAGAAGCTCTTCCGGCGCAAACGGTTTGGAAATGTAATCGTATGCGCCCGCACGCAGCCCGCGCACCCGGTCAGCCACATCGGTGCGGGCCGTGACGAATATGACCGGCGTTTCGGTTTCACCCATGTAATCCATCAGGGCAAAACCGTCTGCTCCCGGAAGCATGACGTCCAGAAGCACAAGGCTGAATCGGTTTTCATCAAGTAAATCGGCAGCCTCTTCCGCGCTCTGCACCTTTCTGCACGGATACCCGTGCGGAGACAGCGTCATTTCAATGAGATCGGCAATCGCGGGCTCGTCCTCTACAATCAAAACAGGTTCCATCACGCAAACCTCCTCTATGATATAATAGTATCACAATATTTCCAAAACGTTTCCGAGCAGCCCGCCATGTGCCTGTACGAAGAGAAATTCCCAACCTGGTCACTTCCCCTAATTTTGAGATTATCCTCTTCGGGTAAATTGACCGTTTTGGCCACTACGCTTGTAAAAACCCGCAACTTCGCCTTCGCCGAAAACTCCTCTATCATTATATACTTCATCCCAATCGAAATCGAATGCGGTACCCATCGTCACACTGTGTCCGTTTTTGGCATATTCTAGAGCGTTTTTTTAAAGTAATGGTAACGGTATGCTCAAGACGTTGAGGTAAAATATAGAAGAATGGCCGCAAAGTCGATTTCCAATTTCTTTCTTAGGTTTTTAATATGAGTATCAACAACACGCTCGCCCCCAAGAAAATCATATTTCCAAAGGCGATCCAGAAAATTTTGGCGGATAAGAAAGCGCCCTTGATTCAAAATTAATTCCCGCAAGACTTCAAATTCCCGCTGTGTCAATTCGTGGGACTTGCCGTTTACAAAAGCAGAACACTGGTTACCGTTCCTGTTCACTCTTTTTCTTTTGAAGAGTCTGCTGCTCCTTCTGCGCCTGTCGCATCATTCTCCGTGCTACCTGCCGCTCTATATCTTCATGCAGCATCCGGGAAACTGCTTTTTTGCTGTCAAACATCAAAAGCGAGCTGTACTTCTCGCCGTAAACTTGCTGTGCCCGGTTCTCCGCTTCCTGCTCCTTGCTGGGGCGGATGGCCTGTTTTGTTTTGTAGAGCTGCACCGGGTCGAAGCCCTGGGCCTGCTCCCGAAGCCCGACATACTCGTTCAGGGCAGCGTCCAACTCAGCGGAATATTTCTGTTCCTGTTCTTCCAACCGTTTCAAACTCCGCTCCATGGCAGCAATGTCTTTGGGGAATTGTTCGGCGGCATCTTCCTCGGTATATGCCAGCGATGCCAGAAGCAGATTTTTCTCCGAACGCAGTTCCTCCAAATCCTCCGTCAGAGCCGCAATCTTAGCCGCCAGTTCCCGGTGCCGGAACACATGAACCGCAGAGAGCGCCTTTTTCTCGGAAAGCAGACTGCGGCGATCCTTCGTCTTATCCCGAATGTCCTTTGCCAGCTGATTGTACTGTGTGAGGGCAGGGCGCAGCGTATTCAGCGAGGTGTTCAGGCGTTCCTTGCCCTTGCGGAGATACCCAAGCTGATAGCAAAACAGCAGCAGATTTTTTCGCAGATTTTCCATGGCCTCGGCGAGCGCCGGAAGGGTGTTCTTGACTGCCTGCGCCAGCTTTTTGACCTGTTCCCTCAACTCCCGGAGCAGGGCATTGTCCGCCTTGATCTGCCGGTTCAGTTCGCACCGGTCAGAGATAATACCCTTTTTCTCCATGGCTCTGGCAACCACGCCCTCATGAACCGTAGGCTGCTCCAGCAGGCCACGTTCGGCATGGCTGCGGTGGTCGATGCGTTCTTCGTGCCCGGTGCGCTCCAGATAGCGGTTTGCCACATCCGCCCATGCAGCCCGCCACAAAACAAGCTGCTCGTCGCTGTTCCAGCGTTCCGTGATGGGATTTTGCCTGCCATATTTGGTGCTTTTAGGATATTTGGATACCCGTTCATAG
>CALXIU010000205.1 GCA_944388415.1 uncultured Ruthenibacterium sp.
GTCCCAACAGGACGCGCGCCGTTTTGCGCGCGGGGCTCTGCGCCAGCGCGCACGACGGGCGCGCCGCGCTGAACGCCGCGGCAGCCGCGCCGGCCGAGAGCGCCAGCGCCAGCGCGCCGGACGCAAGCGCCAGAACGCCGCCGCCGAGCGCGAGGCCCGCGTGCGCCGTGCCGATGCCGGGGATCACGGCCGCGAGCGTCGCGCAAAGGCGCGCGGTGCGCGCGCCCTTCGGGTCGAACGCGCGCCGGGCGCGGACGCCGGCGAGCGCGTCGCGCGCCGCGCCGGGCAGTCTGCCCCTGAGCGAGCGGACGGCGACGGCCGGCTCGCGGAAGATCTCCTCAAAGAAGCGGCGCTCCCACTCCGGCGCGTCCGGCCCGGGCGCGCCGCGGCGCACCGCGAGCACGCCGCCGTCGGGCTGCGGGACGATCTCCGCCGCGCCGGACGCGGCCCACGAGACGACGAGCGCGCCGAGTTCCGCGGTGGAGACGACGCCGTCGCACAAATAGCCCGCCTCGGCGGCCGTCATCACATCCGCGGCGCCGGGCGACGCGGGGCCGTCCGGCACACCCGCTTTGCGGCGGCGCGAAGCGGCCAGGACCGCCGCCAGCACGAGCGCCGTCAGCGCGAGCGCGATCGCGCCCGGCCACACGGTGGTGCGCGAGAACAGCGTCTCGTCCCACTGGGGCGTGATGGTCATCGACTCGTCGTCGTACATCGGGCCAAGCGTGCGGACGGTCAGTTCGCCGAGCGTGTCCTTCGAGCCGGGCGTGCACGAGATGTCGAACCGCTCGGACTTCGGCGTCGAGACGATGGCGCTGAGGAACGTCCGCGCGCCCGTCAGGCCCGGCGCGCGCAGCGTGAACGTCATGTTCTCCGTCGTGTCCGCGCCGTACACCGTGGGCAGGTAGAGCTGCTCGTACTCGGTGATGGCGCGCGGCGTCAGCGTGTAGGTATATTCAAACACAAACGTGCCGGAGAGCGTCGACTCGCCGTCGTCGAGCGAGAACACGACGCTGTTCCAGTCGGCGTCGAACTCCGCGCCGCCGTCGTTCGTCCGGAACTCGAACCCGTCGTATGTGCAACCGTTCCAGCTGTCGGACGTCTCGAGCAGCGGCAGATACAGCGTCCACGCGGCACTGTCGCGGTCGACCTCGATGGTCACGCTCTGATACACGGAGTAGACGCGCTCGGGCGAGACGTCGACGTCGCACGTGCTCTCGGTGACGCGCACGCCCTCGTCGAGACCCAGCTCGCGCTGGCCCAGAGCGCCGGGCGCGAACTCGAGCGCGAGGCACAGGTCCTCCCACTCGTTCATCGTCTCGTGCGTCTCGACGGTGATCGTGCCGCCGTCGGTCGAGATGGAGGCGTCGAGCGGCGTCGCCTCGAGCGAGTTCGCCACGTAGAGCGAATCGACCGCGCGCACGTCCGTGGGCGCGAGGCCGTCCGGCAGCGTGACCGTGGCCGTGACGTGCGACACGCGCGCGTCGCGCGAGAACGCCATCAGCGGCACGAGCATCACGTCGCGGTCCGGCTCGAGGTCGTCGTACGTGGCATAATAATAGGAGACGGTCAGCGTCGCGCTGTCGAGGCCGGACGTGTCAAAGCTGACGGTGAAGGAATCGTCGAAGATCGTCGAGACCGTGTTCGGCGCGCCCGAGGCCTCGACGGCCGACACCTTCGCGCCGTTGGCATCCCATCCGGTGTGAAAATCGAGCGTGAACTCGCTCTCGCCCGAGAACGTGACGTCCATTTCATTTGTGATGTAGGCCGAGCCGTCGTCGTGCACGTCGACGGCCGTGCGCACGTCGGTGATGACGGCGCTCTCGTGTGCGGCAAAGCCGGGCAGCGCCAGCGCCAGCGCGAGGCAGACGGCCAGCGCGGCGGTCAGCATCCGTTTCATCCTCATCCCCCCTGCGGATTTCCCTTGCAACTTTTCGCTGTCTATACTACTATATTATACATGGGCGCGCGCCGTCTGCCAAGAGCGCGCGCCTCGAAAGGATGTGCTTTTATGACGAAGGATCTGGCCAAACTGGCCGACGGATTTATTGCGCGGAACGCGGACGCGCTGTTCGCGGACATCAAGCGCCTTGTGGACATCGACAGCGTGCAGACGGAGGCGAAACCCGGGATGCCCTCGGGCGAGGGCGTTGCGAAGGCGCTGGACACGGCGCTCGGGATGGCGCGCGAGGCGGGCCTCGAGGCGCGCAGCCTCGACGGATACATGGGCATCGCCGACCTGCCGGGCGAAAGCGAAAAGCAGATCGCGGTGATCGCGCACCTCGACGTCGTGCCCGCGGGCAACGGCTGGACGGGCGACCCGTTCTGCATGGAGGAAAAAGACGGCTACATCATCGGCCGCGGCGTGGCGGACGACAAGGGCCCGGCGGTGACGGCGCTGTACGCGGCGAAGTTCTTCCGCGAACTGGGCGAGCCGCTGCCCTGCACGCTGCGCCTTCTGTTCGGCACGAGCGAGGAGACGGGCATGGAGGACGTGGACTACTACCTCGCGCGCGAGCCGATGCCCGCGTTCTGCTTCACGCCCGACGGCGAGTTCCCGGTGGGCTGCGGCGAGAAGGGCGGCTACGGCGGCAGCTTCGTCAGCCCGAAGCTGACGGGCGCGCTGGTCGACTTCCAGGGCGGCGTCGCGGTGAACGCGGTGCCGGACCGCGCGTACGCCGTTGTGAAGGCCTGCCTCGCGCAGCTGCCCGCGGCCGAGCGCATCGAGCTTTCCGCCGAGGGCGAGGGACTCGTGCGCGTGACAGGCTTCGGCGTCTCGGGCCACGCGTCGACGCCCGAGGGCACGGTGAACGCGATCTTGCTCGTGGCGTCGTACCTGCTGGACAACGGCCTTGTGGACGGCGGCACGGCGAAATACCTTGAAATGCTGCGCAAGCTGCTGTGCGTGACGGACGGCTCGACGGCGGGCATCGACACGTCGGACGGCGTGTTCTCGCCGCTGACGTGCGTCGGCGGCACCGTCGCGATGAAGGACGGCGTCGTGACGCAGACGATCGACATCCGCTATCCGACGTCCACGACGCCGGAGGCGATGCGCGAAAAGCTGGAGGCGCTCGCGGCGGAGGGCGGCGCGTCGTTCGTGCCGTCGAAGTCGCGCAAGCCGTTTTACATCGAGCCGACGAGCGCGCCCATCCGCGCGCTGATCGACACGTACAACGAGGTGACGGGCAAAGACGCGAAGCCGTTCACGATGGGCGGCGGCACGTACGCGCGCCACTTCGACTGCGCCGTCAGCTTCGGCATGGAGGAGCCGGGCGACCCCGTGCCCGACTTCGTCGGCCCGATGCACGGCGCGAACGAGGGCGTCTCGAAAGCCCTCGTGCTGCGCGCGCTGAAGATCTACATCCTCGCCATCGCAAAGCTGTTTGATATCATCTGACAAAAAAGCACGCGGCCGGCGGCCGCGTGCTTTCATTTTTGTGTTTTTGGCGATTTACGCCACGGGCAGGACGCTGCCCTCGTATTTCTCCTCGATGAAGGCTTTCACGTCGTCGCTCTTGAGCGCTTCGACGAGGGCCACGATCTCGGGGCGCGTCTCGTCGCCCGCGCGGACGGCGATGATGTTCGCGAACACCTGCGCGGCGTCGCCGGCGGCGTCCTCGGTGACGATCAGCTTGTCCGCGATGCCCGCCGGGATGGCGTAGTTGCCGTTGATGACCGCGAAGTCAAGGTCGGGCAGCGAGGCGGGCAGGTTCGCGGCCTCGAGCGCCTCGATCTGCACGTTGTGCGGGTTCTCGGCGATGCCGTCGTACTCGGAGAACGAGATGTCCTCGGCGGTGCGGAAGTACTCGAGGTCGATGCCGTCCTTCAGCGTCAGCACGCCCTGATCCTGGAGCAGCAGCAGCGCGCGGCCGCCGTTCGTCGCGTCGGCCGGGATGCCGATGACAGCGCCGTCGGCCAGCTCGTCAAGGCTGGCGGTCTTGCCGGCGTAGAGGCCCAGCGGCTCGTAGTGGATCGAGCCGGCGGACACAAGGTCGGTGCCGTTCTCGGCGTTGAAGTTCGTCAGGTACGGCTGGTGCTGGAAGTAGTTCGCGTCGAGCGAGCCGTCGTCGAGCGCGGTGTTCGGCAGGACGTAGTCGTCAAACTCGACGATGTCCAGCTCGATGCCCTGCTCGGCGAGGATGGGCGCGGCGGCCTCGAGGATCTCGGCGTGCGGCGACGGCGACGCGCCGATCTTGATCGTGACCGTCTCGCCCGCGGACGTGGACGCCGGGGTGGAAGCGGGCGCGCTCGAGGAGCCCGAGCCGCACCCGGCGAGCGCCGCGCACAGGGCCGCGCTCAAAAGCAATGCAAATACACGTTTCATCAGTTGTTTCCTTCCTTTCAAACGCCCCGCAAGGGGCGGTTTTCACATGGGTTTTTGGTCTTTGCGGCCGTTCCGTGCCCTTTACAGCCGTCCCCAGCGGGAGGGCTGTAAAGGGCAACAAGCGCATGCTACACCCGCGCGGCACGCGGACGCAGAGCTGTCACCGAAAGCAGGGGACGGCTGTAAAGGGCAACAAGCGCATGTCAAATTAACGGTTGCGCTTGTCGGCGCTGCGGGCGACGAAGTTGAAGATGCCCTGGATGATGCACACGAGCAGCATCAGGATGACGATGGTGGCGTACATGACGCCGGTCTGGTAGCGCTGGTACCCGAAGCGGTAGGCGATGTTTCCGAGCCCGCCCGCGCCGGTCGCGCCCGTGATGGCCGTGTAGCCGAGGATGGTGATGAGCACGATGGAGAACCCGCGCAGCAGGCTGGGCACGCTCTCCGTGAGCAGCACGCGCGTGATGATCTGCCAGCGCGTCGCGCCCATGCACGTCGCGGCCTCGATGACGCCCTGGTCGATCTCCTCGAGGCTCTGCTCCACCATGCGCGCGACGAACGGCGACGCCGCGACGATGAGCGGCACGAGGGCCGCCGTCTCGCCGATGGACGTGCCGACGATGGCGCGCGTGAACGGGATGAGGTAGAACACAAGGATGATGAACGGCATGCTGCGCAGCATGTTCACCACCCAGCCGAACACCGCGTGGAAGCGCGGCGCGGGCGCGATGCCGCCCGGCTTCGTGGCCGTCAGCAGAACGCCGAGCGCAAGGCCGATCAGATACGCGAACACCGTCGCGAAAAACGTCATGTAGAGCGTCTCGAGCGTGGCCTCCCACAACAGAGCGCCGTACTGATTCAGAAATTCGCCCATTGTCACGCCTCCCTTCTGATGAGCAGCTTCGCGGCCTCGGACTTCGGCGCGTCGAACACCTCGTCCACAAAGCCCTGCTCGCACACGCGGCCGTCGCCGATGACCGCCACCCGGCGGCACGCGCGGCGCACGACCGACAGCTCATGCGTGATGATGAGCACCGTGACGCCGAGCTTTTTGTTGATG
>CALXIU010000206.1 GCA_944388415.1 uncultured Ruthenibacterium sp.
GTCACCGGCGAGGCGGACGCCGTCAAGCGCGCGGAGGGGGACGAGCTTCTCTCCGGCAGCTTTATCGTGTCCGGCGCGTGCCGCGCGCAGCTCGTGCGCGTGGGCGCGTCGTCGTACGCCGCCGCCATCACAGCCGAGGCCCGCCGCGCGCGCAAGACGCGCTCGGAGATGATGCGCTCGCTCGACGCGTGGCTGCGCGTGCTGGGCTTCGCCATCGTCCCGCTCGGCATTTTGATGTTTTCGCGCCAGGCGACGCTCGCCGGCAACTCCGTCGCGAGCGCCGTCACGTCCACCGTCGCCGCTGTTGTCGGCATGATCCCCGAGGGGCTGTACCTGCTCGTCTCGGCTGCGCTCGCCGTCAGCGTCCTCCAGCTGGCGCGCCGCCGCACGCTCGTGCGCGAGCTGTCGTGCATCGAAAGCCTTGCGCGCGCCGACGTCATCTGCCTCGACAAGACCGGCACGATCACCGCCGGCCGCCTTTGCGTCGAGCAGGTGATCCCGTGCGGCGCGGATGAGGACGAGCTTCGCCGTCTGCTCGGCGGGTATGCTGCCGCGCAGAGCGCGGGCAACGCCACCGCCGCCGCGCTGCGCGCACATTTCGAAGGTGCGAAGCCGCTGGAATTTGTCCGCGAGGCGCCGTTTTCGTCCGACCGCAAATACTCCGCGCTCGTGCTCTCCGGCTGCGACACGCTCGTGCTGGGCGCGCCGGAAAACGTGCTTGGCAGGACGTTTTCACAGTATGAGGAGATGCTCGCGCCGCACCTTGCGCGCGGGCTGCGCGTGCTGGTACTGGCGCGCGGCGACCGCGTGCTCGAGGAGGGCGGAAGCCGCCTCGTCGCCGCGCCGCGCCCGCTGGGCTTTGTCGCGCTGCGGGACGAGCTGCGCCCCGCGGCCGCCGGGACGCTCCGCTATTTCGCGCGGCAGGGCGTTGAGGTCAAGATCCTCTCCGGCGACTCCGCTCCCGCCGTGTCCCGCGTGGCGGCGCAGGCGGGCGTTGAGCGTGCCGGACGCTTCGTCGACCTCTCTGCTGTGCCGGACGATGCCGATTACGCCGCGCTCGCCCGGTCGAACACCGTGTTCGGCCGCGTCACGCCGCGCCAGAAGCGCCAGCTCGTCCGCGCGATGCAGTCTGACGGCCGTTTTGTCGCGATGGTCGGCGACGGCGTCAACGATGTGCTCGCGCTCAAGGACGCCGACTGCTCCGCCGCGATGGCCGGCGGCGCGGACGCCGCGCAGCAGGTCTCACAGCTCGTGCTGCTCGACTCCGACTTCTCCGTGATGCCGCAGATCGTCGCCGAAGGGCGGCGCGTGATCCACAACGTCAGCCGCGCGGCGTCGCTGTTCCTCGTGAAGAACGTGTTCTCGTTCGGCCTCGCGCTGCTCTTTCTGTTCCTGCCCGTCGCCTATCCGCTGCGGCCGCTTCAGGTGGGGCTCATCAGCTTCCTGATGATCGGCGCGCCGGGTTTTCTGCTGACATTCGAGCCGGCGTTTGACCGGGTGCAGGGGCACTTCCTGCTGCGAGCGCTTCTGCACGCGCTGCCGGGCGGCCTCGCGGACATCTGCGCCATCACGGCCGTCGCGCTCGCGGGCGGCGGCTTCGGCTGGAGCCTCGACGCGACGGGCACGATCTGCGCCTATGTCGCGTGCGCCGTGGGAATCCTGACGCTCGTCTTTCTCTGCGCCCCATTCACTCCGTTCCGCGCGGCCGTCACGGCGCTGATGGCATTCGGCGTCGCCGCGTGCTCGCTGGCACTGCCGGAGTTTTTCGGCCTCGTGCCGCTCACCGGCGCGCAGCTGCTCGCGCTCGCCGCAGCCTGCGCGGGCGCGTGCTCGCTGCAATGCATTCTCGTGTGGCTGGCGCAGCTTGTCCGCCGCCGCCTCGACGCCGCCGAGCGCGCTCCGCGCGCCGGCATCCGCCAGACGGCCTGAATCTGAAAAAACATGCGGCGCTCTCCATTTTTTGGAGAGCGCCGCATGTTTTTATCCCTTTTTGTTTTTCGCGTCCGGCCGCTTTTTGCGCTTTTTGACGGAGAACCCGAAGTCGCCGATCTTGCGCCCCAGCGCGAAATATTCGCCGTGCGCGTACGCGCACAGCCCCGCCTTCGCCAGGCGCAGGCGGCCGTTCTCGTCCACGAGCGCCTCGTCCACCAGAACGCTCACGATGTCCGCGAGAAACATGTCGTGCGTGCCCAGAGAAATGACGTCCGTCACGCGGCACGCCAGAGACAGCGGACACTCCGCGACGGCGGGCGCGGAAAAACCCTCCACCGCCTCCGCTGTCAGGTGCATCGCCGCCAGCTTGTTCTCATTGCGCCCGCTGCGCACGCCGCAGTAGTCGATCGCGCGCACGAGCCTTGCCGTCGGCAGGTTCACGACGAACTCGCCGCTCTCGCGGATGATGCCGTGGCTGAACCGCTCGGGCCGCACGGAGATGTATGTCTTCGGCGGCTGCGAGTTCAAAATGCCCGTCCACGCGATCGTCAGCGCGTTCGGGCGCTCCAGCGTGCCGCAGCTCACGAGGGCGGGCGGCACGGGCGCGAGCATCGTCGCGCCCTTCCAGACGAGCTTTGCCATCAGCGGTTCTCCTTGTCTTTGTCAAAGGTCGTCTCGCTGATGATGAACCGCGGACGCGCCTTCGTCTCGTTGTAAATTTTCCCGACGTATTCGCCGATGACGCCGAGGCAAAGCAGCTGCACGCCGCCCATGAAGAACACAACGCACACCATGCTGGCCCAGCCGGACACCGTCACGCCGAACAGCTTTGTCAAGAGCACCCAGATGATGCCGAGAAAGCTGATGAGGCTGATGAAAAAACCAAGCCCCGTGATCAGCCGGATGGGTTTGACCGACAGGCTCGTGATGCCGTCGAACGCGAACGCCAGCATTTTTTTCAGCGGATAGTGGCTCTCGCCCGCCATGCGCTCGGCCCGCTCGTAGTACACGCTCGACGAGCGATAGCCCACCAGCGGCACCAGCCCGCGCAGAAAGAGATTGACCTCCTTGAACTGCGCCAGACCCTCCAGCGCGCGGCGCGACAGCAGGCGGTAGTCGGCGTGATTGAACACCGTCTCCGCGCCCAGAATGCGCATCATGTGGTAAAATCCCTCGGCCGTCGTGCGCTTGAACCAGGTGTCCGTCTCGCGCTTCGAGCGCACGCCGTACACGATGTCGCACCCGGCGAGGTATTCGTCGATCATCGCGTCCATCGCGTTGATGTCGTCCTGCCCGTCGCAGTCGATCGAGATCGTCACGTCTGCGCGGTTCTTTGCCGTCATCAGCCCGCCGAGCAGGGCGTTCTGGTGGCCGCGGTTGCGCGACAGGCTCGCGCCCTCAAAGTGCTCGTCCGAATCGGCCAGCCCCCGGATGATCTCCCACGTGCGATCCTTCGAACCGTCGTTGACGAACAGCACACGGCTCTCGTCGGCGATCTTGCCCGCGGCAATGAGCGACTTCAGCTTCTTTAAGAACAGGCCGGACGTGACGGGCAGCACGGCCTCCTCATTGTAGCAGGGGATGACAATATACAAGACGGGTGTTTTCATTCGTCCTCCTTGCCGGAGACGCGCTCAGCGGCGCTTCTCTCCGTGATAGATGATGGCCACCGCGTTGGGGCCCGTGTTTGTGGCGACGGCCGCGCCGAGCAGGAACGTCCCGTCGGGCGCGCGGCCGAACTCCTTCTTGCACATCTTCGCCAGCATCTTGATGTTGGCCTCGTCCGTGCCCCCGACGAGATATGTCTCATCGACGTCCGGGCGGCGGCGCTTCAGTGCGTGACGGATCAGTCCGGGCATGACGTTCACGTCGCCGCGCACCTTCGCGCCCGTCGCGCTCACGCCGTCCACCAGTTCGATGATCGGCCGCAGGCCCAGCAGCTCGCCGGCAAACGCCGCGGCGGCCGAAACGCGCCCGCTCTTTTTGATGTATTTCAGCGTGTACACAGACAAGAGCGCCTCGACGGACGCGAATTTGTCATTGAGATATTCCACGACCGTCTTCATGTCCGCGCCGTTTTTCAGCATCCGCGCGGCCTCGCACACGTAGTAGCCGTACGCCATCGAATACGTGTGACTGTCCACGATGTGGATGCGCATCGGCGAGTCAGGGTGCTCGTCCGCGAAATTGCGCGCGGCCATCGTCGCCGCGTTGTACGTGTTCGAGCCGCCGGAGTTGATGGAGATATACAGCAAGTCCTCCACGCCCTCGGCCGCGTATTCTTCAAACTTCTCCTCGAAGCGCATCATTGTGATCTGGCTCGTCACGGGGATGCCCTCGCACTTCGTCAGGATGTCATAGTATTCTTCGTTCGTGAAGTCCTTCCGTTCGGTGTAGCTCTGGCCGTCCACCGTGATGATGAACGGCAGAATGTCGATCCCGTATTTTTTTTCCAGTTCCGGCGAGATGTCACAGGCGGAATCCGTCAGTACAGCAAATTTTCTCAAGCGATTCACTCCCAGTCAAAGTTTCTCAGATGTCCATGGTCGAGCAGTCCGTCAAAATCGTGCTGCCGCAGCACCTCGTACACGCCCACGGCAACCGTATTCGATAAATTCAAGCTGCGCGCCGCATCGCGCATCGGAAGACGGACGCACGAGCCGGGATTGTCGTGCAAAAGCGTCTCCGGCAGCCCCGCATCCTCGCGTCCAAACACAAGGTACGCCCCGTCCGGGTATGTCACATCTGTGTACCGGTGCGGCGCCTTTGTCGTGAAGTAGAAAAAAGGCCCTGCGTTTCGGGCAAAAAAATCTGCGGTGCCCTCATAATATGTTATATCAAGCAAATGCCAGTAGTCAAGTCCGGCGCGCTTCAATTTGCGGTCATCGATCACAAATCCCATCGGGCCGACGAGATGCAGCCGCGCGCCCGTCGCGGCGCAGGTGCGCGCGATGTTGCCCGTGTTCTGCGGGATCTGCGGCTCCACCAGCACGATATTCAATTCCGTCATGTGTCTTCGCTTCCTTTGTCAGCCAGCATTGCAAGGCATGTCTCGTACCGCACGCCATGGCGCGGCTCGTCGCCCGCATCCTGCGCGTCGCGCGCCGCCCGTGTGATGAGATCCGCTGTGCGGCAAATGGCCTCCCGCGGTGTCACGCCACGCAGCAAAAGCCCCGTCACCGCCGCCGCGAACACGTCGCCCGTGCCGTGATAATTCGTCTCTACCGGCTCAAACGGAAGAAGTTCCGGCGCAGCGCCTCGCACCGCGCACACGTTTGCGCCGTTCCAGCCTGTTACGATCACCAGCCGCGCGCGGGGGAAGGCTGCCAAAAGCGCCTCGCACCGCGCGGCGGCGTCCGCCGCGCTTCCCGCCTTGCCGGTGGGGGCAAGGCCCAGCAGCAACTCGCTCTCCGTCACGTTTGGCAAAAGCACGTCGGCCCCGGCGCAAAGCCCTGTCATCTCACGGCACAGCGCCTGCGTCAGCGAGGAATACAACTTTCCGCCGTCCGCCATCGCCGGGTCGACAACGCGCAGCGCATCCGGCGACTGCGCGAACGCCTCGCGCACGAGCGCCGTCTGGCTCTCGTCGGCGAGATACCCGCTCAGAACGGCGTCGAACGAGAGGCCCAGCGCGCGGTAGTGCGCGAGCGCCGCGTGGGCGAACGCGCTCGTTTCCATGCGCGCGGGCGCGCCGAATCCCGCCGTGTGCGTCGAGAAAAGCCCCGTCGGTACGCAGCACGCCTGCGCGCCGCACGCCGACAGCACGGGCAGCGCCGCCGCAAGGCTGCAACGGCCCACACAGGCCAAGTCTTCTATGCACAGCACACGCTTCATTTGTTTTCCTCCGTTCCTATCCATTCCAGTATACAATAAAACCGGCAAAATTTACACCCGTATGATGTGTTTTTTTCGGGAAATACTGTCATCACACAAAGAAAAAGGAGGACGCGATGATGCGCATGAAAAGCGAAAACATGCTGATGGGAGCGGCGGCCGGGCTCGCGCTCGGAACCGCGATGGGCGCGGCCGGCAGCTATATGGCCGCGAAGCACCCGCGCGAGGTCAAGCGCGCCGTCAAGAAGGCGACGCACTCGGCGGAAAAGGCGATGCAGAGCCTTGACAGGCTGCTGCAAAGCCGCTGAACAAAAGCGCCCGGCAATGCTGCCGGGCGCTTTTGTTCACTCCACGCGATAAATATACGCTGCGCTGTTTTCAAACGCGGGCTGCGCACCCGCGAATCCTTCGGCGCGCACCGCCTTGGAGACAAACAGCCAGTCGATGCCATTTTCCCGGGCAATCGCAAAAGCGTCCGCCGCATCCGTCTGTGCGAACAGAACGTCGCTGACATCCTCGAGCCGGCGGCGCAGCTCATGGTATTCGTAGCCGTAGTCCATCGCATAGCGCCAGCTCTCTACATATGCCTGCTTTCCGCTCATCGCCGTGTAGTAGTGCCATGTGCCCTCGCCGACCGCCATGTCCTTCGCGTTGCGATTGACGGCAAACACCTCGTCGTCCCGCATGTTGTCACGCAGCCACAGCACCGCCTCCTCGTCTCCGGCCGTCACGCTGTCGGACGCCGCGGGAAATTCCGGACGAAGCTGCGCGCAGCGCAGCGCCGTCTGCACGCCGTGGCGCGCGGACTGTGCGAGCGCGGGCGCACTGAGCGCGAAGCCTGCCGCCGCAGCAAGAGCGCAGAGAAAAACGGCCGCGCGCTTCACCGCTGTCTTGCCGCGCAGACGTCCGGGCAGGCGTGCGCCGAGCGCCGCGAACCACGCGAACAGCATCCCCGCATAGAGAAAATAGGTGTGCGAAGCAGAATAGTGATAGAAGAGCGCGTATGCGAGGAAGCCGCCGGCCGCCGCCGCATGCACGGTCAGCCGGGAGAGTTCGAGCGTGCGGGCCTGCGCGATGCCGCAGACGACAGCCGCAGCCCACAGGAGAAGGCCGAGCGGCATCGACGTGCCCAGCGTTTCGAGAAGGCGAGCGGGGGAGCACCACGGCTCAAACACAAGATTGTTGATAGCTTTTGAGTACAAGAGAACCCACACCGCGGCGAAAAGCGCTGCGCCGCTGAGCGCCATCGCGCCGGCGCGCCACAGCGCGCGGCGCTGTACGATCAGTGCGAATACAAACGCCGCCGCCAGCGCGCAGACAATCAGCATTCCGTACAAATTTTTTGACATCAGCGCCGTCAGGATCACAAGCGCAAATGCCTCGAGGCCTTTGGCGTCCGACGAGTTCCGGAACACGAGCGTCAGCGCCGTGCATGCGATGAGCGAGGCTGCCGCGACGCCGTTCAAATTGCACAGCATCGCCTGCGCGACGCCCGCTCCGGACAGAAGCACGACGGCGGCGGGCAGCACGGCGCAGGTGAGCGGTTTTGCGCCGTATCCGCGCGCCGCGGCGTACACGCTGCACACGAGAACGGGAAGCAGCAACGCATAGTGGTACGCACACAGCGCGTCATACGGAGCCGTGCCGGAAAACAGAGCAAGAAATCCCGCCAGCGCGTCGGAAAGGTAGTGGTAGTTCAAAAATCCGTCCGCGCAGCGGATGTCCGCGAGGGGAAAGCCGTACCGCACGGCGGCGGCGTTGCCCACCGACCACATCATGTCCTGATGATACTGCATGTTGCCCGCGGCCGACGCATGCGCGAAGGGCAGGACGCCGAGAAAGACGCACAGGAACGCGAGCGCCGCGCCCGTCCACAGCAAAAGCGCGTGGTGCGTGCCAAGCCGCACGGGTTTTCGTTCGCGCCACAGGCGCGCCGCGCCCCACAGCCCCAGCGCGCAGGGCAGAACAAACATCGCCCAGACGGGCAGACCGAGCAGCCCGGCCGCGGCAAAGTTCACAAACAGAAACGCCGCGCCGAGGCAGTAGGAAAGCCCCGCGTACGCGCAGGCGCATACGTCCTTCACGAGCATCCGCGCCAGCGCGAAGCCCGGCAGCATCAGAATCAGCGCGCACGCCGCGAGATATCGCGCGAAGCCGAACAGGCCGAAGCCGCCCAGCCAGACGGCGGCTGCGAAGACGGCGCACGCCGCGGCGGCCGCCGCGCCGCCCGAGATGAGGAGCTTTTTCTCCATAGAGTCCTCCCACACAAAAAGATGGAGCGGGACGCACAGCGTCCCGCTCCATCATATCACAGGTTCGGCGCGGAATCAAATGATGCGCACGCGGATCACGCTGTCCATTGCGGCGAGACGCGCTGCGGCGTCCCCGGGCGCGGGAGAGTCGATGTCCAGCATCGTGTAGGCGTACTCCTTGCGGGATTTGTTCACAAGATTGTCGATGTTGACGCCCGCGGCACCCAGAAGTTCTGTGATCTGCGCCAGCATGCCCGGCGTGTTCTTGTGCAGCACGCAGATGCGCTGCACGCCCGAGCGCGGCATCGACACGGCGGGGAAATTCACGCTGTTCGTGATGTTGCCGTTTTCAAGGTAATCGCGCAGCTCGTCGGCGGCCATTGTGGCGCAGTTGTCTTCGCTCTCGGGCGTGGACGCGCCGAGGTGCGGCAGACACACGCAGCCTTTGACGCCCAGCAGTTCCGCGCTGGGGAAGTCCGTCACATACGCGCTGATCTTGCCGTTCGCGAGCGCCTCCAGCACGGCGGCGTTGTCAGCCAGATCGCCGCGCGCAAAGTTCAGCACGCGCACGCCGTCCTTCATCAGCGCCAGATTCTCCGCGCCGATCATGCCGCGCGTCTCAGGCGTGGAGGGAAGGTGCAGCGTGATGTAATCGCACTTCGGAAGCATCTCGGCCAGCGTCATGCAGTGGCGCACGTTGCGCGACAGGTTCCACGCAGCGTCAATGGAGATGTACGGGTCATAACCCAAAACCTCCATGTCGAGGTGCGTCGCCATATTGGCGACCTTGACGCCGATCGCGCCGAGGCCCACAACGCCAAGCGTCTTACCCGCAAGCTCCGGACCGGCGAACTGGCTCTTGCCTTTTTCCACCAGCTTGCCCACGGCGTCGCCCTCGTCCTTCAGGCTCTCCGCCCAGGCGGAACCCTCCGTGATGCGGCGGCCGGCCAGCACCAGTCCGGCCAAAACGAGTTCCTTGACAGCGTTGGCGTTCGCGCCCGGCGTGTTGAATACGACGACGCCCGCTTCGCTGCACTTGTCAAGGGGAATGTTGTTCACGCCCGCGCCGGCGCGCGCGACGGCCAGCAGGCTCTCAGGCAGCGGTGAGTCGTGCAGGCTGGCGCTGCGCACCAGAACGCCGTCAGGCGCCTCGCATGTGTCCGAAATGGCGTACGCGTCCGCGGGCAGGCGCTTGAGGCCAAGCGGCGAAATTTTATTCAGTGTCTTGATGTTGAACATTTTTCCATTCCTCCGTTACGCGTTTTCGGCTTCGAAGCGCTTCATGAACTCAACGAGTTTCTCCACGCCCTCATGCGGCATGGCGTTGTAGATGGACGCGCGCATACCGCCCACGCTGCGGTGGCCCTTCAGGTTGACGAAGCCGGCCTCGGCCGCCTCGGCGCAGAACTTCTTGTCCAGCTCCGGCGTCGGGGACGTGAACGTCACGTTCATGATGCTGCGGAATTCCTTCTCGACAGGATTTTTGAAGAAGCTTGAAGAGTCGAGATAGTCGTACAGAAGCGCGGCTTTCGCGTTGTTGCGCTTCTCCATCTCGGCCAGACCGCCCACTTCGTTCTCGATCCACTTCAGCACGAGGCCCATCATGTAGATCGTGTAGCACGGCGGCGTGTTGTACATGCTCTCGGCGTCGATGATCGTCTGGTAGTTCAGCATCGCCGGCGTCTTCGGATCGGCGTGGCCCAGCAGGTCCTCTCGCACGATCGCCACGGCCATGCCGGCGGGCGCGACGTTCTTCTGCACGCCGAAATAGATCAGCCCGTACTTCGACACGTCCGTCGGCCGGCTCAGGATGCAGCTCGACATGTCGGCCACGAGAGGCACGCCTTCCTTCTGCGGCAGCTTCACAAAGCGCGTGCCGTAGATCGTGTTGTTCTCGCAGATGTGAATGTAGCTCGCATCGTCGTGGAACTCGACCGTGTCGGGGTCGGGGATGTACGTGAAGTTCTTGTCCTTCGAGGACGCGACGACGCACACCTCGCCGTACTTCTGCGCCTCCTTCGCGGCCTTGTTCGAGAACTGGCCGGTGACCATGTAGTCGGCCTTGCCGGTCGTCATCAGGTTCAGCGGCACCATCGCGAACTGCGTGCTCGCGCCGCCCTGGAAAAAGCCCACTTTATAGTTGTCGGGGATATTCAGCACGCGGCGCAGCGCGGCCTCCGTCTCCTTGATGATGCCGTCGTACACAGCGGAACGGTGACTCATCTCCATCACGGACTGACCGGAAGTCCCGTACTCCAACAGTTCGCTCTGCGCCGTTTTCAGAACCGGCAGCGGCAGCATCGAAGGTCCCGCGCTGAAATTGTACACTCGTGCCATGATACTTTCCTCCCAAAATCAGGTGTTCAAACTTTATCCCAATAAAGTTTAACCCATATTATAGCACCGAGGATGGGAAACGTCAACAAAAAATCTGCTTGAAGTCCGTCAATTTTGTATTATAATGAGGGAAACAACACGAAAAATCGAGGGGAAAGGGGAGGCGTATATGAGATTCTGGGAGCGCCGGGAGGTCTACGTTGGCGGCGCGGCGCGCGCGGAGGCTGTCATAAAAACGCTGGAGGAGGCGGGCATCGCGTGTGAGACGCGCTCGCATCCGGCGCGCCGCAGCGCGTTCGGCGTCGCTTTGCGCGAACAGGCGGGGGAGCGGATCTCCTACGTATATGTGCGCGCGTCCGAACTCGACGAGGCGCGCCAGATCGTCTCCTACGCGCTGCGCCGCTTCGAGGAAAACGCCGCGCGAAAGTAAAAGCAGAAGGGCCGCTGCTCTCGCAGCGGCCCTTGCCATTTTATTTACAGGATCAGCGACGCGATGCGGTACATCACGAACGCGCACGCCCATGCGATCCCGCACTGGGCCAGCGCCACCCACGCGGCGGCGAAGCCGGAGCGCATCTCACGGCGCACGGCCGCAATGGCCGCGACGCACGGCGAGTACAGCAGCGTGAACGTCAGGAAGCTGAACGCCGCGGCGGGCGTGAAGATCTCCGCCAGCGCCGCGCCGAGCGTTGCGACGCTCGTGCCGGTCAGAACGGCCATCGTGCTGACGACGGCCTCCTTCGCGGAGAACCCTGTGATGAGCGCTGTCGCGGCGCGCCAGTCGGTGAAGCCGAGCGGCGCGAACAGAGGCGCGATCAATCGGCCGAGGCCCGCCAGCAAACTGGCGGACGAATCCGTCACGACGTTGAGGCGAAGATCAAACGTCTGCAAAAACCAGATGACGATCGTCGCGAGGAAAATCACCGTGAACGCGCGCGTCAGAAAATCCTTCGCTTTGTCCCACATCAGAAGGCCGACGCTCTTCGCGCCCGGCAGGCGGTAGCTCGGCAGCTCCATGACAAACGGAACGGGGTTGCCGCGGTACAGCGTGCTCTTCATCAAAAGCGCGCATACGACGCCGATCGCCATGCCCATCACGTAGAGCAGCATCATCACCAGCGCGCCGTGCTCGGGGAAGAACGCCGCTGTGAACACCGCGTAAATGGGGACCTTTGCGCTGCAGCTCATGAACGGCGTCAGCAGGATGGTCATTTTGCGGTCGCGGTCGCTCGACAGCGTGCGCGTCGCCATGATGGCGGGTACGCTGCACCCGAAGCCGATCAGCATCGGCACGAAGCTGCGGCCGGAAAGACCGATCTTGCGCAGCAGCTTGTCCATCACGAACGCCACGCGCGCCATGTAGCCCGAGTCCTCCAGCATCGACAGAAAGAAAAACAGCGTCACGATGATGGGCAAAAAGCTCAGCACGCTACCCACGCCCGCGAATATTCCGTCGATCACGAGCGAGCGCACCACCGGGTTCAGTCCGTAGCTCTCGAGCGCGGCCGCGACGGACGCCGTCACCGCGTCGATCCCCGCGCTGAGCAGGTCGCTCAAAAACGAGCCGATCACGCCGAACGTCAGCCAGAACACCGTCAGCATGATGAGCAAAAACAGCGGGATGGCCGTGTATTTGCCCGTCAGCACGCGGTCGATCTTCACGCTGCGCAGATGGCCGCGCGTCTCGCCGTTTTTCACCACCGTGTCCGCGCACAGCTTCTCGATGAAGTCATAGCGCATGTCGGCCAGCGCCGCCTCGCGGTCGGTGCCCAGCTCCTTTTCCATCTCGCAAATCGAGTGACCGATCAGGTCCAGCTCGTTCTCCGTCAGCTTCAGCCGCTTTTCCATCGGCTCGTCGCCCTCGACCAGCTTCGTGGCCGCAAAGCGGCACGGCACATCCGCCGCCGCGGCGTGGTCTTCGATCATGTGCGCGATGCCGTGGATGCACCGGTGCACCGCGCCGGAGCAGAAGTCGAGGCGCTTCGGCTTATCGCCGTGCTCGGCCGCGCGCAGCGCGTGCTCGATCAGCTCGTCGATGCCCTCGTTCTTCGCGGCCGAGATCGGCACCACCGCGACGCCCAGTTCCTGCTCGAGGCGGTTGACGTCCACGGTGCGGCCGTTCGCGCGCATCTCATCCATCATATTCAGCGCGATCACCATCGGGATGTTCAGCTCGAGCAGCTGCAACGTCAGGTACAGATTGCGCTCGATGTTCGTCGCGTCCACGATGTTGATGATGCCGTCCGGCTTTTCATTCAGAAGAAAGTCGCGTGTGACGATCTCCTCGCTCGTGTACGGCGACAGCGAGTAGATGCCCGGCAGATCGACGACACACGCGTCCTCGCGCGGCGGGATGTCCTGCCGTTTGTGGCGCGGATGGCCCCAGCTGCGCGGACCGAAGTGGTGTTCGCCGGTCTTATGCCCACGGATGATGCCCTCTTTTTTGTCGACCGTCACGCCGGGAAAGTTGCCGACGTGCTGATTCGAGCCCGTCAGCTGGTTGAACAGCGTCGTCTTGCCGCAGTTCTGGTTCCCGGCCAGCGCAAACGTCATCATACGCCCGCCTCCTCGCACAGCGTGATCTCCCGCGCGTCATCCAGACGCAGCGTCAGCTCATAGCCGCGCAGGTACAATTCGATGGGGTCACCCATCGGGGCGATCTTCCGCACCATCACCGTGGTGCCGGGCGTCAGGCCCATATCCAGCAGGCGGCGGCGCAGCGCGCCCCCGCCTCCCACTGTCTTGATGCGCGCGCTCACGCCCACGGACAGCTCCGCCAGTGTCATATCTGAATCCTCCCATGCTCGTGCGTTTTCCAAAATTCGGCACACTTTCTCATATTACAAATAAAGGATACGCGCCGCGCGCCCGTGTGTCAAGAGAGGACGGAAAAGATTGCGTGCCATCTGTTTTTGTGCTACACTGAACAGAACGGGAAAGAGGTGTTGTCCATGCTGGAATCGGGTGAAAACTATCTCGAGACGGTGCTGCGCATCATGGAGCAGAAGGGCCACGTCCGCAGCGTTGACGTGGCTGAGGCGCTTGGCGTCACGAAGCCCAGCGTGTCGCGCGCGATGTCCATCCTGCGCGCGGAGGGCTACGTCGTCTTCGCGGACACGGGCCACATTCAGTTCACAGAGAAGGGCCGTGTGAAGGCCGAGGCCGTCTATGACCGCCACCGCACCATCTCACGGTTTCTGGTGCTGTCGCTTGGCGTCAGTGAGGAACTGGCCGCGAAGGATGCCTGCCGGTTCGAACACGACATCAGCGAGGAGACGTTCGAGCGCATGAAGAATTATGTAAAGGAGCACAGCGCATGACCATTTACGCGGGAAGCCACATCTCTTCCGTCGGAGGCTACTGCGCGATGGCGCGGCAGGCGGAAAAACTCGGCGCAAACACGTTCGCGTTCTTCACGCGCAACCCGCGCGGCGGCAATGCGAAGCCGATGGACGAGGCGGACGCCGCCGCGTTCTGCGTTCGCGCGAAGGAGCTCGGCCTCGGGAAACTCGTCGCGCACGCGCCGTACACGTACAACCTCGCGGCGGCGAAGCCGGAACTGAGAGAGTTCGCCGTGAACGCGATGCGCGAAGACCTCGCGCGCAGGATGCTGCTTTTGGAAAGAGACGGTGCCGCCCGAAAAAATCATAGGGGTGA
>CALXIU010000207.1 GCA_944388415.1 uncultured Ruthenibacterium sp.
ATCGCGGCGAACACGACGCTCGCTCCGGGCGCGAGCAGCTTGTTCGTCACACCCGGAAACGCGTTTTGCTCGTGGATGGCTGTCGGGATACCCTTCTGCTGCGCGGCGCGCACAACAGGACCGCTGACGTAGCCGCCCGCGCCGATGACGAGGTCGGGCTGAAGTTCCTTCAGGATGGCCGCGGCTCGCGGTCCGGCGAGCGCGAGATGGTACAGCGCCTCGACGTTGCGGGCAATGTTGCGCGGCGTGAGGCGTCGCTGGATCCCGTTGACCTCGATGTGGCGAAACGGGTACCCCGCTTTTGTAACGAGGTTGTACTCCATTCCCTTTCGTCTTCCCGCGAAAAAGATCTCCGCGTCCGGCCTTGCCCGGCGAATGTAGCCCGCGATGGCCAGCGCAGGATTGACATGCCCCGCCGTACCGCCGGCGGCAATGAGGATACGCATGGTCGGTTCCCCCTTAACGTCAAGTTTTTTTCACGCCGCTGTGGCGCGCGACCGAAAGGACCACGCCTGTTTCACTCAGCAGCATAAACAGCGATGTGCCGCCGTATGAGAAGAACGGCAGACTGATGCCGGTGTTCGGGATCGTATTCGTCACGACGGCAATGTTCAGCACGGCCTGCACAGTGATCTGCGCGATGATACCGACGACCATCAGCGCGCCGAAGCGGTCGGCCGCCTGAAAGGAGATCTGCAGGCCGCGGATGAGCAGCGCGATGAACAGAAAGATGACGAGCAGCGCGCCGATGAAGCCAAGCTCCTCGCACAGGATCGCAAAGATAAAATCGTTGTGCGGCTCCGGCAGATAGAGGTATTTCTGCGCCGAATTGCCGATGCCGACGCCGAACAGGCCGCCGGAACTGATGGCATACATGCTCTGGATGGTCTGGTGCCCTTTTCCGAGCGCGTCGGAAAAAGGATCGATCCAGTATTCCAGACGGCTGGCGGCATACCAGACGAGGTCCGGGAACATCACGATGACGCATACGATCGCAGCGACCGCACCGCCCACCGCGATGGCGAACCAGATGAGACTGGTCCCGCCGACAAACATCATCGTCGCGCCGATCGACAAAATGAGCACCGAGCCGGACAGGTGCGGCTCCAGCAGCATGAGCGCGACAATGAGACCCAGAATGAGCGCAAACGGCAAAACGCCGTATTGAAACCTTTTCATTTTATCGGCGTTTGCTGTCATGATGCGCGCGAACAGCACGATGACGGCGAACTTTGCGATCTCCGACGGCTGGAACGTTCCGCCGAAGGGAAGCGTGATCCACCGGTGCGCGTTGCTGATATCCGGCATGAACAAAACGACGACCAGAAGCAGCAGCGCGAATCCCATGATGGCGAACGCCCACTTGTACAGGCAGCGGTAGTCGATGTGGGCGATGATGAACATCGCGCACACGCCCAGGAATCCGAACAGCGCCTGCTTGCGGATGAAATTGAAGCTGTCGCCGAAGCGGTAATACGCAGTGACGTAGCTCGCGCTGAACACCATGACAAGGCCAAAGGCGACCATGATGAGAACGATGACGGCAAACGGCCATTCAAAATTTTCAAACGGGCGCACCTGCGCCAGACGCGCACGCAAACTGACGTGCTCCGGCTTCGCGCGGGACGATTTGACCCGATATCTTTTTCTGGCCATTTCCGACATGTGATCCGATCCTCCGTCAAACAGGAATTCAGCCGATGTACACGTACATGCAGCCCAGCAACACGAACATCAGTGTGATGAAGCTGAACGCGGAGACGATCTTCACCTCGCTCCAGCCGCACATCTCAAAGTGATGGTGGATGGGGCTCATCTTGAAGATCCGTTTTCCGTGCGTCAATTTGAAGTAGCTGACCTGCAGCATCACGCTGCCGGCCTCGCACAGATAAATGATGCCGTTGAAAAGCAGCAGCTCCGGCCGGCCCATGCAGAACGCGGCCGCGACGACGGCGCCGCCGAGGAACATGCTGCCGGTGTCGCCCATGAACGTCTTGGCGGGGTAGAAATTCCAGAACAAAAATCCCGCACAGCCGCCCGCGATCGCGGCGGCAAAGAGCGCAACCGTAGTTTGGCCCAAAAGGCTGGCGATAAACAAAAAGCCCAGCATGGCAAGGAACGTGACGCTCGACGCAAGGCCGTCGATGCCGTCCGTCAGATTGACGGCGTTGACCATGCCGACGATGAGCAGGAACGCGATGGGATAGTACGTCCAGCCGAAGTCGACTGTGCCGACGAACGGCAGAGAGACGTATGTTGTCAGCGCCCCGCACAAGTGCAGAGACGAGAGGAACGCCGCGGTGATGGCCACCTGCGCGATGATCTTATAGCGCGCCATCAGACCGAGATTGCGCTTTTTGACGTCCTTGATGTAGTCATCCAGAAAGCCGACTGAACCGAACGCGAACGCCGTGAGCACCGCGATATACAAGCGCGCCGGCTGCGACGCCCCCGTGCCGCTGAACAATTGCGGCGTACTGGTCACGAGCGCAGCATAACCGACGCATACGCCCGCAAGACTTCCGAGGTAGAACGTGAGACCGCCCATGTTCGGCGTACCGCTCTTTCCGGCGTGCCAGGTGGGGCCGATCTCCTTGATCGTCTGGCCGAATTTGAGTTTTTTCAACCAGGGAATGATAAAGCATCCGGAGACCACTGTGACAGCAAGCGCCGTGAGAGCGGCGAAGAAGAAGGCATACTTGGCCATTCTCAGACACTCTCCTTTCCCGTCCCGGCATCAAGCGCGGCGTAAAACTCGTCGAGGATCGTCTCGAACGCCATGCCGCGGCTCGCCTTGACGAGCACAACGTCATCCTCGGTGCAGTAGCTGTGCAGCAGTTCCGCCGCGTCGTGCTTTGTCGCGCAGTGCACGGCGGGAACTCCCAGTGAGAGGGCGCGCTTGTGCGCGCGGCGGGAGAGCTCCCCCACTGTGATGAGGAATGCGACGCTCGACTGCGCGGCGTCCTCCCCCATCTGGGCGTGCGATGCCTCGCTGATATCGCCAAGTTCCAGCATGTCGCCGAGGACAGCGATGCGGCGTCCCTGTGTGGGATACGCCTCGAGCGTGCGCAGCGCGGCGCGGACGCTGTCAGGATTGGCATTGTAGCAATCCTCAATGACCGTCACGCCTGCATGGTGCGTGATATTCTGACGGTAGCCTGTCGTGCGGTAATTTGACAGAGCCTGAGCCGCAGCCGCGGGGTCGAGGCCGAGGCGCGTGGCGAGCGCGTACGCAGAAAGCGCGTTGCGGACATTGTGCTCGCCCAACGCAGGGATGTGCACATCGAAGCCGCCCGCCTCGCGGTCGAGCAGGCGGAAGCTTGTTCCGGACAGAGAAGAAAACACGCCCGAGGCGGTGACATCCGCGTCACGGTTCCCGATGGCAAAGTAGACGGGGCGCAGGCGGCCCGGGACGCGCGCCGACGGCAGGAAGTCGTCGTCCCCATTGAGCACGAGCGGCGCTCCGGCGGGCATTCCGTCGCAAATTTCCATCTTGGCGCGCAGGATGTTCTTGCGCGAGCCGAGCTGTTCCAGATGTGCGCGGCCGATGCAGGTGATGATCGCGCCCGCGGGCTGCGCCGCCAGCGTCAGCTTCTGGATCTCGCCGAGGCCCTGCATTCCCATCTCGACAATGGCGTACTTCGTGTCATCGCCGACGGAGAACAGCGTGTTGGGCACGCCCAGTTCGTTGTTCTGGTTTCCCTGTGTCTTGACGGTATTACCGAACGCGGAAAAGACGGCGGCGCAGAACTCCTTCGTCGTCGTCTTGCCCACGCTTCCCGTCACGCCAAGCACAGTGCAGGCGGGAAACTGCTCACGGTAATTTTTCCCCATCGCGATCATGGCATCGAGAGGATCGCTCACCACGATCGTTTTTTCCGGCGCAAGCCCCTCGACCGGATGCTGAACGAGCACGGCGCCCGCCCCGCTTTCCGCCGCCTGAACGGCGAAATCATGTCCGTCCGCGCGCTCTCCTCGGATGCAGACGAAGATGCTGTCCGGACGCACGGCGCGGCTGTCCGTCACGACGCATGAGACGTTAAAATCGCGCCCGACGGCGCCCATGCTGCGCAAAAGCACATTTGCGCTGATCGGCTTCATGTAAGAGCCCCCTTATTCTGTGATCAGACCTTTTTGCCGAAGCCAATCGCGCACAATGCGGTGCTCGTCAAGATACAGCGTCATGCCGTCAATGACCTGATAATCCTCATGGCCCTTGCCGCACAGCACCAGCACGTCGCCCGCGCGAAGCTTTGCGAGCGCGCGGCGCAGCGCGGCGCGGCGTTCCACCTCGACGAGATACGGTTTTTTGGACGCTTTCAGCCCCGGTTCAACGTCCCTTATTATATCATAAGGATTTTCTTTTCGGGGATTGTCAGACGTCAATACAATAAAATCGGCATACTTGACAACTGCGGCCGCCATCTGTGGACGTTTTTCGGCATCGCGCTCACCGGCGCAGCCGAACAGAACGATCAGGCGCCCTTTGACGAAGGGTGCAACGCCGGAGAGCACCTTTTCAATGGCGTCGCCCGTGTGTGCGAAATCGCACAGGACGGTAAATTCACCGCTGTACAGGACCTCGCACCGGCCGCGCACGCCGTGCGTGGCGGCAAGAGCCGCGGCGGCCTCACGCGCGCCGACGCCAAGTGCCACGGCGGCTGCGGCGGCTGCGATGGCATTGTGCACCGAATATGCCCCCGGCATCGGGAAGCGGATCCTTTGGATGAAGCCTTGCCCCACCATCTCGAAGCGGACGCCTGCGGCGCTCAGCTCAACGTTGTGCGCAGTATAATCGGCAGTGTCGTTTTGCGCCGAGAACGTGACGACATGCCTTCCCTCCTCCGCGAGCTCGCGTGCGAGGCGCACGCCGTAGGCATCATCAGTATTGACAATAGGGACGCGTACCTGCGCAAACAGGCTTTTCTTTGCCTGATAATAGTTCTCAAACGTTCCGTGATAATCCAGATGATCCTGCGTCAGGTTCGTGAACACGCCGACATCGAACGAAAGGCCCCAGAGGCGCAGCTGATCGAGCGCCTGACTGCTGGCCTCCATCACGGCGGTATCGCACCCGGCCATGACCATGCGCGCCAGAAGCGCCGCAAGGTCCCACGCCTCCGGCGTCGTATATTTCGCGGGGACCTCCATCGTGTCGATCTCCGTGTGAATCGTCCCGATCAGACCCGCCTTGCGGCCCGTCTGCTCCAGGATCTGCTTCACGAGCGTGGTGACGGTGGTCTTTCCGTTTGTGCCGGTCACGGCGGCGAGGCGCAGCTTCCGCGCGGGATTGCCGAAGAAGTTGTGGCACAAAAGCGCGTACGCCTTTCGCCCGTTTTTTACGGTGACCTCGCGCGTGAGGCCGAGCGGACGCTCTGTGACGATGCACGAAGCGCCCGCGTCGAGCGCGGTCTGCGCGTATTTGTGACCGTCTGTCGTCCTGCCCTGCGCACACACGAATACGGCGCCCGGCGCCGCGCGGCGCGAATCCTGTGTGACAAGCGTTGCCTCGCCGTCCGGAAGAACACCGGAATACGAGACGCCGTCGAACAGTTCGGTCAGCTTCATAAGAGATCCCCCTTTTTAATCGGTCACAGAGGTGTCGTGGAACGTGACGGTCACGACGGTGCCAATGGCGACCTCCGTGCCCTCTCCGATATCCTGCGCGGCAGCCACGACGCTGCTTCCCGTGCTGGTCGTGCCCTCGACGCGCAAGTTGAGGTGCTTTGCTTCGAGTGTGTTCTCCGCCTGCGACAGCGTCAGACCGACGAGGTTGGGCACGGTGGTCATCGCCTGTTCCACGTTTTCGGTGTACAGGATGATGGTGGAGCCGCGCGCGACCTTTGTTCCGGCCTCCGGGAACTGGGCGACGACGTTCGCGCCCTCCTCGCCGACGACGTAGAACGACAGGCCCAGATCGTTCAGCTTGCGCTGCGCCTTGGAGAACTCATTCTCCCCCTCGCCGTTCAGCGTGGGAACGGTGACGTCGCGGTTCGCGAGCTCTTCTTCCGTATACTGCGGCTCGAAGCCGAGATACGGCAGCGCCTCGCCGAGGATGGAGCTGACGACAGGGCCTGCGAGCGAGCCGCCGTACTCCGACCAGCTGTGCGGCTCGTCGAGAACGACAAGCACCGCGATCTCCGGGTCGTCCGCAGGCGCGAAGCCGCAGAACGACGCAATGCGCAGGGAGTCGTCCTCGTTGCCTTCCGTGACGCTCTGCTTCTGGCTGGTGCCGGACTTTCCGCCCACGCGGTAGCCGTCCACCTTGGCGGCGGTGTTGTGGGACGTATAGCCCAGCGACGCGCCGAGCTCCTTGTCGACGGTGCCCTCCAGCAGGTAGCGGATCGTCTCGCTGACCTCCTCGGAGATGACCTGCCGCTTGACGACGGTCTCGTGTTCGCTGACAACGTTTCCGTCCGAATCGAGGACAGTCTGCACAACATAGGGTTCGACAAGTTTGCCCCCGTTGACGGCGGCCGCAAACGCGGTGATCATTTCGATGGGGGTCACTGTGCTTGTCTGTCCGAACGCGGACGACGCGAGCGCGACCTGCCCCATATTTTTTTCACTGACGACGACGCTCTTTACCTCGGCGGCAGCATCAATGCCGGTCTTTTCATAAAATCCGAACGCCTGAAGATAACTGCAGAAGGTTTGGGCTCCCATATTGAGTCCAAGTGTGATATAATACGGATTGCAGGAGTAGTTGATGCCTGCGGCGAAATTCAGCGTACCGTGTCCGCTCGTTTCCGCGCAGCGAAATTTCGTGTCGAGCACAGTTTCGGAGCCAACGCAGGTGTGCGTCGTTCCCAATGTGGCCGTGCCGGAGTCGAGCGCTGCGGACGCCGTGACCACCTTGAAGACGGAGCCCGGCTCATAGACTTCGCTGACCGCTTTGTTGCGCCACATCTCGTTTTGCGCGTTGCGGCGCGCGGTCGTCCGCTCCGTCTCGTCCGCGATGGCCGCGATCTCAGCCGCAAGCGCCTCGTCGTTGAGCGTGTACGGATCCATCAGGTCGAAATCCGGCATCGTCGCCATCGCGAGGATCGCGCCGGTTTTGACATTCATCACGATCGCGACGCCGCGGTTCGCGACATTGTGCTCCTTGACGGCGGCGCTGAGGTATTTTTCCGTGACGCTCTGGATATTCTGCGAGATCGTCAGCACGAGGCTGTTGCCGTCCCCGGCAGGGTACTCGACGGAGTATTCATCCTCCACGAGGTCGCCCCACGCGGTCTGCGCGGTGATCACGCGGCCCGCCGTTCCCTCGAGCGTCTCATTATAATACAGTTCCAGCCCCGTCAGGCCATAGCCGTCGGTGCTGGTGAAGCCGATCAGGTGCGACGCGAAGCTGCCGTACGGGTAGTAGCGCTTGGCGTCCTCCTCGAGCGAGATACCGACGATCGGCGACGTCTCGGCCGCCTCCGTTTTGTTGTACTCGCTCATCCACTCGCGGATCGCGTCGGCGACGGGCTTTTCCACCTTTTTCTGAATGACCTGATACGAGGAGTCTGTCTGAGCCAGCTTCTCCATGATCTCCTCGCTGGTGATGCCGAGGATCTCGGCGAGCTGCCGCGAGACCATGGCGATATTGGTGTTTTCCTTCGCCATGTCGGCGGGAGAGGCCACCACATTCCACACGGTGACGCTGCGCGCCAGCTCGTTCATATCGGCGTCGTAGATCGTCCCGCGCTTCGGCGCGATCTCCGTATCTGCGAGCTGCTGCGCCGCCGCGCGCGCCCGGTATTCGTCGCCGAGGACGAATTGCAGATAAAAAACCCGCCCGGCCACGATCCCGAATCCCGCCAGGATCAGCAGACAAGACAGAAAGATCGCGCGCAGCCGCATACTGCGCGAGACAGTGTTTTTGGAAATGTCCTCCCCGTTCCCCCGATTGTTTGCCCTCAATGCTTTCTCCTTCCCCCAGACGGATGATAAAAGAATATCACCGCGGCTTCCGCCGGAAACGCGGAAAGGGGCGGTGATAAATTTCTATGGTGTTACGGCTCCAGGTATTCCATGATGCTCATGGCGCCCGTCGCGACCTTGTCCAGCGTTTGCTCCAGTGTGTTTTTCGGCAGAACAATGGTGTCCTCTTCGCTCCGGTCCACATAGGTGATCTGCGACTGCTCCGGCTCGTACAGGCCGAGCGCCTGCGCGGATTTTTCCACATCGGAACTGTTGAGCTTCATTTCCGCCGCATTGGTCAGGTACGCGTATTCGCTTTGCAGCGAAGAGAGCTCCGACTTTTTCGAGTTGATCTGGTCGGTGAGCTCCATGGACGTGGTGCGCGCCTGCAAAACGCTGACGATCAGCGCCAGAAAGATGGCCGTCACGACGAGCCAGCGCAGCAGCTTTAGATGCTCGCGGCTCAGAACGCCCCTGCGTTTCTGCGGCTCTGCCACACGGAGATTTTCCCTGCGGCGCGGCTCGCGCGGCATGAATTGCTCCAGATCATATGCAGTTTGCGCCTGCATGGGCGATTCTCCCCTTTCAGGACCGCCGGCCGCAGCGCCGGCTGTCAAAGTTTTTCAATGACGCGCAATTTCGCGCTGCGCGCGCGTCTGTTTTGCTCAGCCTCCTGCGGCGAAGCCTCGATGGGCTTGCGCGTGATCAGCTTTGCCTTTGCCTTGTCGCCGCACACGCACACCGGCAGTTCCGGCGGACAGGTGCACGCCGTCGCCCACTGGCGAAAGCGCTGCTTGACAAGACGGTCCTCCAGCGAATGGAATGTGATCACACAGAACCGGCCGCCCGGCGACAGAAGGTTAAAAATGACGTCGAGCCCCTCGTTGAGCGCGTCAAGCTCGCCGTTCACCGCGATGCGCAGCGCCTGGAACGTGCGCCGCGCGGGGTTTTTGTCCTTTCTTCGCACGGCGGGCGGCACAGACGACGCAACGAGAGACGCCAGCTGCGCCGTCGTTTCGATTGGCGACCTTTCGCGCGTCTGACAGATTTTTCCGGCGATCTGCCACGCGTACGGCTCCTCGCCATACTCCCTCAAGATCCTTGCGATCTCCTCCCGGGAGGCAGACGCAACGAGGTCTGCCGCAGTCGGCCCGGACTGGCTCATGCGCATGTCGAGCGGCGCGTCGCCAAGATAGGAAAAGCCGCGCTCCCGCGCATCCAGCTGATGCGAGGAAACGCCGAGATCGAGCAGAGCCCCCTGGATCGAGGAGACGCCCTCCTGTGCAAGCGCTTTGTCGGCATAGCGGAAATTCGTTTGGATCACCGTGGCGGGCAGCCCGGCCAGCCGTTCGCGCGCGGCGGCAACGGCGTCGGGATCCTGATCCAGACTGTAAAGCCAGCCGCCGTCCAGACGTCCGGCGATCTCGCTTGAATGCCCCGCCCCGCCCGCGGTCCCGTCGAGATAGCGGCCGTCCGGCCGGATGGCAAGATTCTCAATGCACTCGGCGAGGAGGACGGGGATATGTTCAAAACTCACGGTAAAATCTCCTTAAATCTCCAGTCCTTCCATCGCGCTCGCGATCGGACCGGAGCGCAGTTCTTTCTGATGCTTCTCCCATGCGTCGGTCGCCCAAATTTCCACGCGCCCGCCCACGCCGATGATCGTGACGTCTTTCTCGAGCAGCGCTTCCCTGCGCAGATACTGCGGGATCAAAATACGGCCCTGTTTATCCGGTGAAACCTCCGTTGCCGAAGCGTACAGATAGCGCTGCACATCGCGCGCGCGCACCATGCTCTTTTCGCGCAGAGCGTTCGTCACGCGCTGCCACTCCTCCGGCGGGAATGCGGCGAGACATCCGTCCAGCCAGCAGGTCACGATGAACGATGCACCCATATCATCCCGGAATTTGGCAGGAAAATTCAAGCGGCCCTTGTCGTCAATGGTGTAATCATACCGGCCAATCAGCACGATATCACCCCACCCTTAACCCGTTTTCCCCATTTTCACCCACCGGATGGTTTCATTATACCATTCAGCGGGTAAATTGCAAGCGAAAGATTGCAAAAAACACATTTTCGACGCAATAAGCGTTCTGATTTGTGATGATATGCTTTTCCGTGTCCCAGCGTTTTCTTCGGCGCGAGACTGATTTTGCGTGCAAAAAAAGTCTTGCAATTTCGTCGGATGCTGTGATATAATATTGTTCGCACACTGATGCGGATGTAGTTTAGTGGTAGAACTCCAGCCTTCCAAGCTGGTCGTGTGGGTTCGATTCCCATCATCCGCTCCACGCAAACGCCCGGCCGTTGGCCGGGCGTTTTCTCTTCCGGCCGGACGGGCGCGGAAAACAGTCTGGATTTTTCTGAAAATCTATGATATTGTGTAGAAAAAAAGCATGGAGGGATCCGCTATGAAAAGCATCAAGCCGGGGCGCGGGCCATCAGCGATGGGCGGCATCGGATCCGCGGCTGCCGCGCTGTTCGGCGTATTCTGGACGCTGGCAGCGGCGTCAATGGGCGCGCCCGTCTTTTTTGTATTGTTCGGCATTGTGTTCATTTTGCTCGGCGTCGTCCAGGCGATCTATCACTTCAGAAATGCAACGGGTGAGAACCGCTATTCGGAATTTGACATCGTGGATTCCGACGAGGAGCCGGACCCGCTCGACCCGCGGCGCGCGGCCGGGGACTCATCCTCACCGGAAAAGCCGCACGCTTTTGCCCGATCGCGTTTTTGCCCGTACTGCGGCGCAAAAGCGGACGGCGATTTCGAATTCTGCAACCAGTGCGGCAAAAAACTGCCGTAACGAAAAAGGCGTCTCATGGAGCTTGTCTCCATGAGGCGCCTTTTTGATCCAAGTCAGGATTCACGCAGCACGATCCCGCCGTTTTCGGCGTCAATGACAAACGCGGCGGGCAAAGAGCCCTGAATGATCCGCTCGGCCATCTTGTCTTCGGCCTCTTTGCGGATGACGCGGCGCAGGTCGCGCGCGCCGAACTTGCCGCTCTTGGCCTTGTCGCAGAGGCAATCGAGCGCAGCGTCCGTCCACGAGAGCGCAATGCCTTTCGCGGCGAGGGGATCCTTGTACTCGCCGAGCATCAGCGCGGCGATCTTCCGCATGCTGTCCGGGCTGAGCGGCTCGAACACAACGATCTCGTCGACACGGCTCAAGAACTCCGGCCGCAGGAAATCGGACAACGCCTTCATCGCTTTGTTGCGGCTCATCTCGGACACGGTCTTATTGAAGCCCGTCTCACCGACGCGGTCGGACGAGCCGGCGTTCGACGTCATGGCGATGACGGTGTTCTCAAAGTTGACGGTGCGGCCCTGCGCGTCGTTGATCTTGCCTTCGTCGAGGATCTGAAGCAGGATGTTCATCACATCCGGGTGCGCCTTTTCGATCTCGTCAAACAGCACGACGCTGTACGGCTTGCGGCGCACCTTCTCAGTGAGCTGGCCCGCCTCGTCATAGCCGACGTAGCCCGGCGGCGAACCGATGAGGCGCGACACGGCGTGCTTCTCCATAAACTCGGACATATCGAGGCGGATGAGCGGGTCGACGGTGTCGAACAGCTGCATCGCAAGCTGCTTGACGAGTTCCGTCTTGCCGATGCCCGTGGGGCCGACGAAGATGAAACTGGCCGGGCGGCGGCGCGCGGAGAT
>CALXIU010000208.1 GCA_944388415.1 uncultured Ruthenibacterium sp.
CACTGAGCGCCCGGGATGCACCGGCCCGCCCCGGCCTCGCGCTGTGCCGCGAGCGCCGCGCCGAGGGCGCAGTCTGTGCGAAGGGGTTCAAACACCGGCCGGCACGCCTTCGCGTGCGGGCACACAAGATGCGCGCCGTCGCCCATGCACACGCACGGCTCGTCCAGCGCGTTCAGCTGCGCAGCAAATGTCTCCGCGCTCATCGCGGCGTCTGGCAAAAGGCGTTCGGCCTCGCCGCCGCGCACGCAAAACGCCGCGCAGTACACCTCGCCGCGCCGCGCGTCCAGCGCCGCCGCGACGACGCCCTCCGCGCCGGACGAGAGCGCCAGCGCCTCCAGCGTCGACACGCACACGCACGGCTTGTCCGCCGCGAAGGCGAGACCCTTCAGCGTGGCCAGCCCGATGCGCAGCCCGGTGAAGCTGCCCGGCCCGGCCGCCGCGGCCAGCACGTCGACGTTCTCAAGCGTCAGCCCCGCGGCCTTCAAAGCCGCGTCGCACAGAGGCAGAAGCGTCTCGCTGTGCGTGTGGCCCGCCGTGAGCGCCGCGCGGTACAGCACGTGCCCGTCGCGCAAAATGCACACGCCCGCCGATCTGGAGGCGGAATCCAGAGCAAGAATGGTCACAGCGCGCCCCCCTCGATCGTGATGCGGCGGTCCGTCTCACCCGTCCGGGCGATGTCGACGCGCACAGCCGTCTCCGCGGCCAGCAGTTCGGCGGCGTTCTCGCTCCACTCGGCGGCCACAACGCAGCCCATGTCGAGATAGTCGTAGAACCCCGCGGCCTCAAGATCCTCGCGGGACGAGGCACGGTACAGATCGAAGTGCGCGAACGGGCGCGGCCCGCGGTAGACGTTCACGATGGCGAACGTCGGGCTCGAGACCTCGTCTGTGCAGCCGAGACCGCGCGCGATCCCGCGGCAGAACGCGGTTTTGCCTGCGCCGAGGCCGCCTGTGAACAACACCAGCGCGCCCGGCTCCAGCGTCTGCGCGAGCCGCTCGCCCAATGCCTGCGTCTCCTCGTCCGAATGCGTTTCAAACACCGCCACCGCGTCCGTCCCTCCTCTCCGGTCCCCCGTTCATAAGTAAACACATTATACAACAAAAGCCGCGGGGCTGTAAACCCCGCGGCAGGAATTTGACGGGCGCCGCCCGCTTTTTTCTCAGGTGTGCGCGCGCTCCATGTCGGCGAAGAGGGACGGGATGGCGCACACCGCGCTGATGCCGACCAGCGTGTACACCGCGCGCGCCAGAAGCGTCTGCGCGCCGCCGCACAGCCAGGCCACGGCGTCGAAGCCGAACAGGCCCACGAGTCCCCAGTTCACACCGCCCACGATGACGAGCACAAGGCAGATCTTGAAGAAAATATTCACAAACAACATCCTTTCCGATCAGATTCACTCCAGACGTCTGACCAGAGTATGCCCGGAACGGATGCGGAATATACGTCAGTTTTTGAGCGCCTGCATCGGCGCGGGGATGCGCCCGCCGCGCGCGACGAATACGTCGGGCTTGAACGTCGACACGTCCAGGATCGGCGCGTAGCCCAAAAGCCCGCCGAAGTCCAGCACGTCGCCGCTCTTCTTGCCCACGGCCGGGATGACGCGCACGGCCGTCGTCTTCGAGTTCACCATGCCGATGGCCGCCTCGTCCGCGATCAGCGCCGAGATGACGGCGGGGCTCGTCTCGCCGGGGATGACCACCATGTCGATGCCGACGCTGCACACGGCCGTCATCGCCTCGAGCTTCTCGATTGTCAGGCTGCCGCGTTCCACCGCGCGGATCATGCCGTCGTCCTCGGACACGGGGATGAACGCGCCCGACAGGCCGCCCACGTGGTTCGAGGCCATCACGCCGCCCTTTTTCACGGCGTCGTTGAGCATCGCGAGCGTCGCGGTCGTGCCGCAGCAGCCGCAGCTCTCAAGCCCGATCTCCTCCAGGATGTTCGCCACCGAGTCGCCGGGCGCGGGCGTCGGCGCGAGCGACAGGTCGACGATGCCGAACGGCACTCCGAGGCGCTCGCTCGCGAGATTGCCCACCAGCTGGCCCATGCGGGTGATCTTGAACGCCGTGCGCTTGATGAGTTCGGCCACTTCGCCGAGGGACGCGTCCTTCGGCAGCTTCGCCAGCGCCGCGCGCACCGCGCCGGGGCCGGAGACGCCGACGTGGATGACGCAGTCCGGCTCGCCGGGACCGTGGAACGCGCCCGCCATGAAGGGGTTGTCCTCGGGCGCGTTGCAGAACACGACCAGCTTCGCCGCGCCCATGCACATGTTGTCCTTCGTCAGTTCCGCCGCTTCGCGCACGATGGGGCCCATCATCTTGACGGCGTCCATGTTGATGCCGGATTTCGTCGAGCCGACGTTGACGCTCGAGCACACGAACTCCGTCTCTGCCAGCGCGCGGGGGATGCTGCGGATCAGCCGCTCGTCGCCCGCCGAAAAGCCCTTGTGCACCAGCGCCGAAAAGCCGCCGATGAAGTTGACGCCCACGGTCCTGGCCGCGCGGTCGAGCGTCTTGGCGTACTGCACGGGGTCGGCGTCCGGCGCGCAGCCCAGCAGCATCGCGATCGGCGTCACCGACACGCGCTTGTTGACGATGGGCATGCCGTACGTGGCGGAGATCTCGTCGGCCGTCCGCACGAGGTCCTTCGCGCGGTCGACGATCTTGTTGTAGATCTTTTCGCACGCCCGGTCGGGATCGGGGTCGGCGCAGTCCAACAGGGAAATGCCCATCGTGACGGTGCGCACGTCCAGATTCTCGTCCGAGATCATGCGGATGGTGTCAAGGATGTCGTTGGTGTCCAGCATGAAGCGGCCTCCTTACACTTTGTGCATCGCGTCGTACAGCTCCTGACGCGTGCAGCGGATCTCGACGCCCAGCTCCTTGCCGATGGCGTCCATCTTCTCCGCGAAGGCGGTAAAGTCGACGGTGGCCTTCGACATGTCCACGAGCATGATCATGGCGAACGTGCCGCGCAGAATGCGCTGCGAGACCTCCTCGACGTTTACGTTGGCTTCGGCGCAGCCCATGCACACTTTGGCCAGGATGCCCACGGCGTCGCGGCCGATGACAGTGATGACAGCTTCCATGCGGTGTTTTCTCCTCTCGGCGATGTAATAGATGTCTCCGTGTTCGGATTCAATACAGTATACCACATCCCGCGTCAAAGCACAACGCGCTTTACAATCTGCGCAAATTCTTCTATACTATAAGAATTAAGAATTTGTCAAACCGAAAGGGTGGATCGAAGAATGGAAAAGCTGCTGAAGCTGCTGGAAACGGACGCTCGCCTGTCCCTTGAGGAGCTGGCCGCCATGACGGGCAAGACGCCCGCCGACGTGGCGCAGCGCATGGATGATTACAAGGCGATGCACATCATCAACGGATACAAGGCCATCGTGGACTGGGAGCGCGCGGGCATCGCGCACGTGCAGGCCATCATCGAGCTGCGCGTTTCGCCCCGGCGCGACTGCGGTTTCGACGAGATCGCGCAGTCCCTCGCGGAACTTCCGGAGGTCGACAGCGTCATGCTGATGTCCGGCGGCTACGATCTTGCGCTCGTGGTGTCGGGCAAGAGCTTCCAGGACATCGCGCTGTTTGTGGCGCGCCGCCTCGCGCCCATCGACGGCGTGCTGTCCACGGCGACGCACTTTGTGCTGCGCACCTATAAACGAGACGGCGTTCCGTTCGGCACGGAATCCGGCGACGAGCGGGAGTGTCTTGTATGATAGAGTATGATTCGCTGATCTCCAAAGCGGCCGCGGAGATGCGTCCGTCCGGGATCAGAAAGTTTTTTGACATCGCGGCCGAAATGAAGGACTGCATCTCCCTCGGCGTCGGCGAACCGGATTTCAAGACGCCGTGGGCCATCCGCGACGCCGGCATCCACAGCTTGCAGCAGGGCCACACGTGGTACACGTCGAACTCCGGCCTGATGGAGCTGCGCACCGAGATCTGCACGTATCTCAGCCGCCGCTTCGGCCTCCAGTACTCCGAGAAGGAGACGCTCGTCACCGTCGGCGGTTCCGAGGCCATTGACATGGCCATCCGCGCGCTCGTCAACCCCGGCGACGAGGTGCTCATCCCCGAGCCGAGCTTCGTGTGCTATCACCCGATCACGACGCTCACCGGCGGCGTGCCCGTGCCCATCCCGCTCAAGGCGGAGAACGGCTTCAAGCTGACGGCCGACGAGCTGCGCCGCGCCATCACGCCGAAGACGAAGCTGCTGGTGTTCCCGTTCCCGTGCAACCCCACCGGCGCCGTGATGCGCCGCGAGGAGATGGAGCCGCTGGCCGAGGTGCTGCGCGGCACCGACATCATCGTCCTGTCGGACGAGATCTACGCCGAGCTGACGTACGGCCCGCAGCGCCACTTCAGCATCTCGGCGCTGCCCGGGATGCGCGAGCGCACGGTCGTCGTCAACGGCTTCTCCAAGGCGCACGCGATGACGGGCTGGCGCCTCGGCTACGCGTGCGGGCCCGAGCCGATCATCAAGGTGATGACGAAGATCCACCAGTCGGCCATCATGTGCGCGCCCACGACGAGCCAGTACGCCGCCGTGGTTGCGCTGCGCTCGTGCGACAGCGACATCGAATCCATGCGCGACGAGTACGACATGCGCCGCCGCTACCTCGTGCAGGCGCTCAACGGCATGGACCTGACGTGCTTTGAACCGCAGGGCGCGTTCTACGTGTTCCCGTCCATCCAAAAGAGCGGCCTGTCGAGCGACGAGTTCTGCAAAAAGCTGCTCTACTCGCAGAAGGTCGCGGTCGTGCCCGGCACCGCGTTCGGCGATTCCGGCGAGGGCTTCGTGCGCATCAGCTACTCGTACTCGCTGAAACATCTCACCGAGGCGCTGCGCCGCATCCGCCACTTCCTCGACGAGGAGTGCGGAGCATGATCGTCTGCAAACGCGTGACGTCGTATGACGCCGAAGCCGTGCGCGAGGCCGTGGAGGCGGTGTTCGCCGTCTGGGACGGCGGGAAAACGCTCGGCGCGGGCACGCGCGTGCTGCTCAAGCCGAATCTGCTGGCGCGCCACACGCCCGACAAGGCCGTCACGACGCACCCGGCCGTTGTTCACGCCGTCATCGACGCGCTCGTCGCGCGCGGTGTGCGCGCGGCCGACATCACCGTGGCCGATTCGCCCGGCGGTCTGTACAACGAGAACATCCTGCGCGCGCTCTACCGCGTCAGCGGCATGGAGGACGTCTGCGAGGCCACCGGCGCGAAGCTCTACATGGGCTGCCGCGCCCGCGAGCGCCGCTCGGGCGGCGCGCTCGTGTCCTCGTTCAACCTCATCGAGCCGGTGCACGACGCGGACGTCGTCATCGACCTGCCCAAGATCAAGACGCACGTGATGACGGGCATGACATGCGCCGTCAAAAACCTGTTCGGGACGATCCCCGGCCTCGAGAAGGCCGAGCTGCACATGCGTTTCCCCGACAAAAAGCGCTTCGGCGAGATGCTCGTCGACCTGTGCGGCGCGGTGTGCCCGTCTCTCGTCATCGCGGACGGCGTGATCGGCATGGAGGGCGACGGCCCCGCGGGCGGCGTGCCGCGCGCGCTGAACGTCATCCTCGGCGGCGTCGATCCGTACGAGATCGATCTCGCCGTCTGCCGCATGATGGATCTCGATCCGGAGGCGGTGCCGTATCTTGACGCCGCGCTGCGGCGCGGCCTGTGCAAGCGTGTGAACGGACCGTGGAACATCCTCGGCGACGCGGACGCGGCCGCCCCGGTGGCGGGCTTCCGCCTGCCGCGAAGCTATGTCGACATCAATTTTTCCGCCCGCGTGCCGCGCCCCGTCCGGTGGCTCGTGCAAGGAGCAGAAAAACTC
>CALXIU010000209.1 GCA_944388415.1 uncultured Ruthenibacterium sp.
TCCTCGAATGTGTAGAATCCGGGTTCGCGCGCGGCGAGCGCCTTCGCGGCGCGCAGCGCGCCCGCGGCGAAGATGCGGCGGCTGTCGGCGCGGTGCGAGAGCTTCACTTCCTCGCTGTCGCCGAAGAAGGCGACGACGTGCTCGCCCGCGACGGTGCCGCCGCGCACGGCGTGGACGCCGATCTCGCGCGATCTGCGCGCGCCGCACAGCCCCTTGCGGCCGTAGACGGGCTCGCACGCGCCGTCGGGGTCGACGGCCTCGAGCAGCAGCTTCGCGGTGCCGCTGGGCGCGTCGGCTTTCTTGTTGTGGTGCGTCTCGACGATCTCGACGTCAAAGTCCTTGAGCATCGCGGCGGCCTCGGCGGCGAGGCGGCGCAGCACGGCGACGCCGATCGAGTAGTTCGCGCTGTACAACACAGACGCGAACTCGCCCAGCGCGCGCAGTGCCGCTTTGTCGTCCTCGGAATAGCCCGTCGTGCCGCTGACGAGCGGCGTGCCGGTGCGACGCACGTACGCCGCGACGTGCGGCAGGCTGCCGGGCGCGGAGAAGTCGATGACCATGTCGGCCTTGCCGAGGGATTCCAGCGCGCCGACGGTGTCGATGTCGACGGCGGCGAGAAGCCGCCACGCGCCGCTCTCCTCGGCGAGCGCGCGGACCTCCTTCCCCATGCGGCCCGCGCCGACGATCACAAGCTGTTTCAAATGACGCCGACCTCCTTCATCGCCGCCTCGAGGACGGCGCGGTTTTTCTCCGCCATCGGGGCGAGCGGCAGGCGGTAGCCGCCGACGCCCATGCCCATCAGGTTCAGCGCCTCCTTAACAGGGATGGGGTTGACCTCGATGAACAGGCTGTTGATGAGGTCCAGATACATCAGCTGCGCGGCGAGGGCGCGCTCGCGGTCGCCGTTCAGGTAGTCCATGACCATGTCGTGCGTCTGGGCGGGTACGACGTTCGCGAGCACCGAGATAACGCCCTTCGCGCCGAGCGCGAGCATCGGCAGGATGATGTCGTCGTTGCCGGAGTACATCGCGAAGTCGTCGGAGAGATAGCGCGCGATCTTGACGGCGTAGCTCAGGTTGCCGGACGCCTCCTTGATGCCCATGATGTTCGGGTGCGTGGACAGGCGGCACACGACGTTCTCGGAGATGGCGCAGCCGGTGCGGCCGGGCACGTTGTACAAAATGCACGGGATGTGCACGGCGTCGGCGATCGTCTTGAAGTGGAGGTACATGCCCTCCTCGTTCGCCTTGTTGTAGTACGGGGAGATGAGCAGGAGACCGTCCGCGCCGAGCTTCTCGAAGCTGAGGCTCTTTTCGAGCATCGTCTGCGTGCTGTTCGAGCCGCTGCCCGCAATGACGGGCACGCGCCCGGCGACGCGCTTGACGGTGTACTCGCAGACCGCGTCGTCCTCCTCGTGGCTCATCGTGGACGACTCGCCCGTCGTGCCGAGAATGAGGATGGCGTCGGTGCGGTTTTCGAGGTGGAAGTCGATCAGCTCGCCGAGTTTTTCGAAGTTGACGGAGCCGTCCTCGTGGAACGGCGTGATGAGCGCGACGATGGAGCCGGTGATGTTATTGGCCTTCATATTCATAATCCCCTTTCAGAATCCTATGCGCCGGGCCTGTCATAAAGACGCTCTCGTCCGGCATGATCTCGATGCGCAGCTCGCCCTTCGGCAGCCGCACGGTGACCGCCTGCTCGCACAGGCCTTTTTTGTACGCCGCGAGCGCGGACGCGCACGCGCCCGTGCCGCACGCGAGCGTCAGGCCCGCGCCGCGCTCCCACGTGCGCATCCGCAGCGTGGAGCGGTCGACGACCTCGACCATGTTGACGTTCGTCTTTTCGCGGAAAAACGGGTGGCGGTGGATGGCCTCCGCCAGCGGAAGCAGGCGGTCGTCCATCGCATCGTCCACAAACCAGACGGTGTGGACGGTCGACATGAAAAAGCTCGTCAGCGTGACGGTCTCGCCGTCCACATCGAGCGGGTAGTTCCACAGCTGCGCTTCGGCATCAACGCCGACGGACGCGGGGCGGTAGTCGGGCTTGCCCATCGCGATGCGCGCGAGGAACGGCTCGCGCCGCACGACCTCGACCGTTTTCACGCCCGCGCCCGTCTGCACGTCGAACGAGACGGCGTCGGCGACGCCCTCGTCGAGGCAGTAGCGCGCGAAGCACCGGATGCCGTTGCCGCACATCGGCGCGGCGCTGCCGTCGGCGTTGTAGAAAAGCATCGTCAGCGGCTGCTTTCGCACGAGGATGAACCCGTCCGCGCCGATGCCGGAGTGGCGGTCGCACGCGGCGGTGATGAGCTTTGTGAGGTCCAGCCCCTGCGCGGCGCTCTCCGGCAAAATGAGAAAATCGTTGCCGCAGCCGTGGTATTTCGTCAGGTTCAGTCGCACTCGACCGCCTCCTCCTCGACCTCGAGCGCCAGCAGGTCGCGCGGCGTCTCGCGGCGCAGCACCTGCCGCGCCTTCCCGCCGCCCGCGAACACGACGGCCGGGCGGCCGAGGTGATTGTAATTGCTGGCCATCGAATAGCAGTACGCGCCGGTGGTGTAAACGGCGAGCAGGTCGCCCGCCTCGACGGGCGGCAGCATCACGGAGTCGATCACGATGTCGCCGCTCTCGCCGCACTTGCCGGCGACGGTGGTCTTCACGGTCTTCGGCTCATTCATTTTCTCCGCCGCGTCACAGCTGTACTTTGCCTCGTACAGCGCCGGGCGGATGTTGTCGGCCATGCCGCCGTCCACAAAGACGTAGTGGCGGTGCTCGGTGTCCTTCTGCCAGCCGACGGTGTAGAGCGTCGTGCCCGCCTCGCCCGCGATGGAGCGGCCTGGCTCGATCCAGACCTCTTCGAGCGCGAGGCCGCGCTTTTCCTTCTCCGCTTTGCAGGCGGCGAGGATGGTCTCGCACGCCTCGGCCACGGGGATGGGCGCGTCCTCGTCGGTGTACCACGCGGCGAATCCGCCGCCGAGGTCGAACACGCGCGGCGCGAAGCCGCGCTTTTGCGCGTCCTCCGCCAGCGCCGCCAGCGCCGCGGCCTCGGCCGCGAACGCCGCCTTGTCGAAGATCTGGCTGCCGATGTGCGCATGGAAGCCGTCGAAGTAAAGGAACTCAGCGGCCTGCATCGCCCCGAGCACGGCGTACAGCTCCTCGGGCCGCGAGACGCTGACGCCGAATTTGCTGTCCGGGTGCGCGGTGATGATGTATTTGTGCGTGTGCGCCTCGACGCCCGGGTTCACGCGCAGCAGCACGCGCATGGCGCGTTTTTTCTCCGCGGCGATGGCCGCGAGCGCTTCGCACTCGGGCAGGTTGTCGACGACGACGGCCCCGACGCCCGCCTCCACGGCGGCGCGCAGCTCGTCCGGCGTCTTGTTGTTGCCGTGGAACACGATGCGCGCGGCCGGGAACCCGGCGTTCAGCGCGCAGGCGAGTTCCCCGCCGCTGACGACGTCGAGAGACGCGCCCGCATTGGCGACGAGCTTTGCCATCGCGCCGCACAGAAACGCCTTGCCCGCGTAGACGACGCGCGTTTCGAGACCGGGCGCGCGAAACGCGTCCAGATATTCCGTCAGGCGTTTTCGCAGCGCGTCCTCGTCGTAGACGATCAACGGCGTGCCAAAGTGTTGCGCCAGTGCCGGAGCGCTGACGCCGCCGATGTGCAGCACATCTTCCTTCATAAATGAGTCTCCCTTTCCCTCTTTGCGGACAGAGGCGAAAAACAAAACGCGCCAGTGCGGCGCTGCGGCCTTACTGACGCGAACATTCGCCCCCGGCGTGCGGGGTATGCAGTAAAGATAGCGCCCCTGCGGGTTTGCCGCAGACAGTCCCGCGGATGTTCTCCGCGGCCCCACCCGGACGCCGTGCCCGGCGCCCGAATTCGGCAGGGTCGCCGCGCTTCGGAGTCATCGCCCGCCGGCTCGCCCGAAGTTCTTCTTCCCTGCGCCTCTATCCATTTTGTATTTTTATGTATTCTATCACTCTCTTATACACCTGTCAAGCATTTTCACAGACTTGCGCGGCGCGCCGGGGCGGGGGTATAATGAGGAAAACAAAACCGGCGCGACGCCGGGGATCGAGGCGGCAACATGCAGGAACTGATCACACGCTACCGGAGGGAGCTTCACCGCATCCCCGAACTGGACTTTGACTTGCCCGAGACGACCGCCTATGTGCGGCGCGTGCTGGAACAATATCCGTGCCGCGTCTTCTCGCCCAGCCGCGGTGCGCTGTGCGCGTTTTTCGACGCGGGGCGCGAGACGTCCGCCGCCGTGCGCGCGGACATGGACGCGCTGCCCATCCCGGAGCACACGGGCGCGGCGTACGCGTCCATGCACGAGGGAAAGATGCACGCGTGCGGCCACGACGGCCACATGGCCATGGCTCTGGCGCTGGCGGGTGACGTCGCGGCGCACCTCGGCGAGCTGCCGCGCAACGTGCTGTTCGTGTTCCAGCCCGCCGAGGAGACAACGGGCGGCGCGAAGCTCGTGTGCGAGTCGGGCGTGTTTGAAGCCCACCGGGTCGAGCGCATCTTCGGCTTTCACCTGTGGCCGGGCATCGAGGCCGGACGCGTCGTCTCACGTCCCGGGCCGCTGCTGGCGCGTTCGAGCGAGACGAGCGTGACGATCGAGGGCAAGAGCGCTCACATCGCGCGCGCGGAGGAGGGCGCGGACGCGCTGTATGCCGCCGCGCGCTTTGTGTGCGGCGCGAAGAAAATGATCGACGAACTGCGGCGCGAGGAGGGCGCGTGCCTGCTGAAATTCGGCAAGCTGGAAAGCGGCGTCGCGCGCAACGCCATCAGCGCGCGCTCGCATCTGCTGGGCAGCCTGCGCGTATTCTCCGACCGCGCGTTCGACACGGCGCGCGAGCGCCTCGCCGCCCTCGCGCGCGAGGTGGGCGCGGAGACAGGCTGCCGCTTCGACCTGCACTTCTCCGAAGGGTATCCCCCCGTGCGCAACGACGAGGCGCTGTACCGCCTCGTCCGCGCGGCGCTGCCGGAGATGCTGGAGCTGGATGAGCCGCTGATGATCGCCGAGGACTTCGCGTTCTATCAGCGCGCGCTGCCCGGCGTGTTTTTGCTGCTTGGCATCGGCGACGCGCCCGCGCTGCACGCGGATACGTTCGACTTCGACGATCGCGTGCTCGCGAAGGGCGTCGAGGCGTATCGTGCGCTTCTTCGCATGGAGTGAAAAAAATTGCAAACTGCCGTTTCCGGCGTCCGGCGCGCGCAATAGCGCGCCGGACGCTTTCGTTTTGCCGGAAACCGGCCGCTTTGCTCGTGTGCCGCGGGCAAAGCGCGCATCACCCCGCTCTCCGCGGCGGCATAGTCTGCGGAAAAACGAGGTGATCTGATTGAAGGCAAAATTCATTCTCTCCGTCTCGCTCGCGGCCGTCTGGCTGGGCGTCTCGGCGCATTTCGCCGTGCGGTGGGCGCGCGCGGTATCGCAGTTTCTCCCCGCGCCCTACGTGTGGTGGGTCATCATCGGCATCGCGCTGCTGCCGGGCTTTTTGATGAGCGCGATGCTGCTGTCGAATCTGATGCATCTGCGGCTCTCGCGCTATCCGCACACGTGCGAGGATGTGACCGTGCTGATCTGCGCGCGCAACGAGGAGAACTGCATCGCGCGCGCCGTGCGCTCGGTGCTGGCCCAAAGATACGCGGGGCGCATCCGCGTGATCGTGCTTGACAACGCATCCACGGACGCGACGGCGCGAAGGGCGATGCGGGCTGCCGCCCGCGCGCCGCGAAGCCGCAGCGTCGAGGTGGTCTACTGCGCAAAGCCCGGCAAGGCCCGCGCGCTGAACACCGGCCTTGAGCTGGTGCGCACAGCGCACTTCCTCACGCTGGACGCCGACACCGTGCTGGATCCAAACGCCGTGCAGCGCATCATGGATCACATCGCCGCGCGCAAGAGCGCCTGCACCGCCGGGAATCTGTTTGTGGGCAACGCGCGCGCCTCGCTGATCGCGGCGATGCAGACGTACGACTATCTGCTGAGCATCGCGGCCGTCAAGCGCTATCAGGGCAGCTACCGCTCGACGCTGGTGGCGCAGGGCGCGTTCAGCGCCTATTGCACACGCGCCGTGCGCGAGGCCGGCGGCTGGCCGGACGATGCGCTCGGCGAGGACATCGTTCTGACGTACCGGCTTTTGGAGCGCGGGTGGGCCTCCACATACGAGCCGCGCGCCGCCGCGTACACCGACGTTCCCGAGACGCTGCACGGCTTTTTCCGCCAGCGCGGCCGCTGGGCGTTCGGGATGCTGGAGGGCCTCGCGGCCGTGCCGCCGTGGCGTCAGGGCAGCTTTTTCGCCTGCTGGTTCGAGAGCGTCAACCCGCTCGTCATCGTGCTCGACCTCGCGTATCTCACCGGGTTTGTGCCCGGCGTCGTGCTCGCGCTGCACGGGATCTGCTGGTTCGTCGGCGTCCTGACGCTGGTGATGCTGGCGGTGAACCTTCAGATCTATGCGACAATGTACGCCTATCAGCGCTCACTCGGCATCCCCTTCCGAAACAGTCTCGCGGGATTCGTGTGCTTCCTGCTGTTTTTCCAGTTCTTCCAGAGCGCCGCGGCGCTGAGCGGGTATGCCGCGTGGCTGTGCCGCCGGCGCAAATGGTGAAATATTTTTATCAAATTATACTATTTGTATATTCAAAGCATTCAAGGCCCGCTCTGCGGCGTGTGGGGCGGCGCGGAGAGTATGTGCGTAAAGTCAAATCACTTTACATATTAGACAAAGCATGACCCCCGTTGCCGGATGGCAACGGGGGTCATGCCTGGTACGGATCAGTCGCTGACGTACGGCAGCAGGGCGACGTGACGCGCGCGCTTGATGGCGACCGTCAGCTCGCGCTGATGGAACGCACAGGTGCCCGTGACGCGGCGGGGAATGATCTTCGCGCGCTCGGACATATACTTGCGCAGACGGGGAACGTCCTTATAGTCGATGTGGTCGATGCGATCCACGCAGAAGCTGCAAACCTTCTTGCGGCTGCGGCGCGCGGGGCGGGCACCGGCTCTCGACTCGCTTTTCTCAAAAGCCATGTGAAAGCCTCCTATTCTCAAGAGAATCAGAACGGTAAATCTTCGTTGTCGTCGATGACGGCGAAGTCATCGGCATTGCCCACCGCGTAGTTGACGGGCGCGGGGGCCGCGGCGCGCGGAGGTTCCGCGGGCGCGGGAGCGGGAGCGGCATAGCTGCCGGCCGAGTGCTGAGCCGAACTCTTGCTCTCGGCAAAATGAATGTTGTCCGCCACGACCTCGTAGGCGGTGCGCTTGTTGCCGTTTTTGTCCTCGTAGTTCCGGGTCTGGAGACTGCCGTTGACGGCGATCATGTTGCCCTTGCGGAAATACTTGCAGACGAACTCGGCGCTCTGACGCCATGCGACGATGTCGATGAAGTCAGCCTTGCGCTCCTCACCCGCGCGCACGAAGCTGCGGTCGACCGCAATGCGGAACGTGCAGGTGGCGATGCCGTTCGGCGTGTGGCGCAGCTCAGGGTCCGCAACAAGGCGGCCCATCAAAGCAACTACATTCAGCATTATTTTGCCTCCGCTTCTTCCTTGGCGATGATGATCGAACGAAGCACGCCATCGGTGATGCCGTACACGCGGTCGAGCTCAGCGGGGAACTCCGGCGCGGACGTGAACGTGATGATCGTGTAGATGCCCTCGACCTCGTCGTTGATGGGATACGCCAGCTTGCGCTTGCCCCACTCGTCAACGTTCTCGATGGTACCGTTCTTCTCGATGAGGGTCTTGAACTTGCCGACGAGAGCGGCAGTGGCCTCCTCATCCAGAGTGGCTGATGTGATGAGCATGGTTTCATACTTTGCCATTTCTGTGCACCTCCTTTTGGACTGATGGCCTCCTCACTGTGTGCGGAAGAGGCAAGGAATGCCTGTCCTGACTTTGACAAGCAATTCATTATAGAATAAAAAGAAGCCGCCTGTCAAGACTTTTTTTGAAGACAGGCGGCATTTTATTTTCAGATCATGAACATATTGGACGCGTACAGGGCTTCGAACCCGACCCACTGCACGAAGAGGAATCCGACCAGGAACAGCAGCCCGATCAGCACCGCGACCGCCGCGACGGACGGGCCGGACGAGCGCGCCAGCGCAGTGCGGTAGGCGTCTTCGCCGTCCGCCTGCTCGCGCATCCGGTGCAGTTTTTTGGACGCGTGGCGGCGGTACAGCCAGAACGCGTACAGCCCGCACACGAAAGAGAGCGCCCAGTTGAGGTAGAACGCCGCCATCGACAACGTCTCCAGCAGCGACACAGAGACGGGCAGCGCAACATTAGCGTCCGCGGCCATCAGAAGCATGCTGGGCAGGCTGAACAGCAGTGTGAGGACGGTAGCAAGAATGCCCCAGCCCCACATGCGCCGGTACAGGAAATAGGCCGGCGGCACGAGCAGCGCGCTCCAGCAGAAGCTGGTGCGGCGGTGCAGATGATCCATCCGCTGGAACTGGAACAGGTAGTACTGCGCGGAGTTGCCGATGTACTGGGCCCACTCGTCGGTCGAAATCCCGTCGAACGAGGCGGGCAGCGGCGGAACGGAAGCGTACGGGTCACTCGCGCGCACACCGCGCAGAGGGTCGTCGTAGAAAGGCGGAGGCGGCGTCTGCGTGTTCGTCTCCGGCTCGTGCAGAGGCGTGCCGCAGTTGGTGCAGAAGAGCGCCGAGACGCTGTTGTCCGCCCCGCAGTTGCCGCAGCGCACGGTGTTGGCGCGCGCAGGCTCCTGATAGGCAAATCCCGTGCCGTGCCGGGCACTGTACACGCACTTGCCCTCTTTCTCATAGCATGCGCGGTGATAGGGCGCGCCGCACTCCGGGCACACGACGACGTCGTCGCCGTCGGTGAACGGTTTGCCGCACGAACTGCATTTTCCGCTTCTGATCTCCATAAAGTGCTCCTTTGCTCCGGGGAAACAATGATATCGCCTTGTATTATACAATATTTATGG
>CALXIU010000210.1 GCA_944388415.1 uncultured Ruthenibacterium sp.
GGACGCGCTCGAAAACGGGATCGCGATGGTGCATCAGGAGCTGAACCAGTGCCTCGAGCGGAACGTCATCGACAACCTCTTTTTGGGGCGCTATCCGGTCAATTCGGTGGGCATCGTCGATGAAACACGCATGAAGAAAAAGGCGTCCGAGCTGTTCCGCAAGCTCGGCATGACAGTCAATCTGACGCAGCCGATGCACAATATGTCCGTCTCCCAGCGCCAGATGTGCGAGATTGCGAAGGCCATTTCGTACAATTCGCAGGTGATCGTGCTCGACGAGCCGACGTCCTCGCTGACGGTGCAGGAAGTCGAAAAACTGTTTGAAATGATGCGGATGCTGAAAGAGCAGGGCATCGCCCTGATCTATATTTCGCACAAGATGGACGAGATCTTCGAGATCTGCGATGAGATTTCCGTTCTGCGCGACGGCAACCTCGTCATGACGAAGAGCTCGAAGGAAACAAACATGAATGAGCTGATCACCGCAATGGTCGGCCGTTCGCTGGAAAGCAGGTTCCCGCCCGTGGACAACACGCCCGGAGACGTCGTCCTGTCCGTGCAGCATCTGTCCACCAAGTTTGCGCCGTATCTTCAGGACGTTTCGTTCGACGTCCGTGAGGGAGAGATCTTCGGACTGTACGGACTGGTCGGCGCGGGCCGCACCGAGCTTATGGAAACCATCTTCGGCGTGCGCACGCGCGCCGCGGGACGCGTCTACTTCAAAAACCGTCTGATGAACTTTGCCGATGCGAAGGAAGCCATCGAGCACGGCTTTGCGCTGATCACCGAGGAGCGCAAGGCAAACGGTCTGTTTTTGAAATGCGACCTGACGTTCAACACGACGATTGCCAATCTGGAGCAGTACAAGACGGGTCCCGCGCTTTCCGACACAAAGATGATCAAAGCGACCAACAAGGAGATCAAGGTCATGCACACCAAGTGCATGGGCCCGGACGATATGATTTCCAGCTTGTCCGGCGGCAATCAGCAGAAGGTCATCTTCGGAAAATGGCTTGAACGCGAGCCGATGGTCTTTATGATGGACGAACCGACGCGTGGCATCGACGTCGGCGCCAAGTATGAGATCTATGAGCTCATCATCAATATGGCAAAGAGGGGAAAGACCATCATTGTCGTCTCCTCCGAAATGCCCGAAATTCTCGGCATCACCAACCGCATCGGCGTGATGTCGAACGGCCACCTCTCCGGGATCGTAAACACAAACGAGACAAATCAGGAAGAGCTTTTGAGACTGAGTGCAAAATACCTATAATGGGAGAACAGGCTTATGGTAGCGACAAATTCTAAAATCCTTACGGCGGAACAGGAAGCGAAGCTCCGCCAGCCGATCGACGAATACGTCGGCGGTATTCAGGAAAAAATCAACGCTCTGCGCGCGGACGGCACGGACCAGGTCGTCGACATTCAGAATCAGCTCGACAACCTGAAGCGTGACCGCATCTACACCGCACAGGAAAAGCAGGCCCGTGCCGCAAAGCTCCAGGCGGCGCTGAAAAAAGCCAAGGAGATCGAGGCAAAAAACAAACCGCAGATCGACAAGCTGATCGCCGATGCCGAGGCATACATCAAGGCGAACTATGACAAGTATTATCAGGCCGTTGACGCCAGCTGCAAGATCGAGAAGGTCCAGGCGCAGGAGAAGTATCGCGCGGCGGTGGCGGAGCTTGAAAAAGCCCATCAGCAGACGCTTTCGAAGCTGAGCGATCCGCACGAGATCAAGGACGAGAAGTACGTCTACAAAAACCGCGTGTTCGACGCGAAGATGCAGCTCGCCAAAGATCAGCAGATGGTCAAAGACCGCCGTCACGCGGCGTTCGATCACAAGTATCACCTCATCGACCTGCTCCGTATGTCGAAGTTCACCATCGGCGAATCCTTTGCGCAGCGGTGGGAGAACTACAAGTACACGTTCAATCCGCGCGATTTCCTGCTGCGCAACGGCTTGTACATCGCAATCATCGTGATCTTCATCGCGCTGTGCATCATCACCCCGATCGTCAAGGGACCGAGCGTGCAGCTGCTCACCGTCACCAACATCCTGAACATTCTGCAGCAGGCGTCGCCGCGCATGTTCCTGGCGCTCGGCGTTGCGGGCCTGATCCTTCTCGCGGGCACGGACCTGTCCATCGGCCGAATGGTCGGCATGGGCATGACGACCGCCACGATCATCATGCACCAGGGTCCCAATACCGGCTCCGTGTTCGGGCATATCTTTGACTTCACGGGTCTGCCCATCGTCGTGCGCATCATTCTTGCGCTTCTTGTCTGCATTGTGCTGTGTACCATCTTCACGACCATCGCGGGCTTCTTCACCGCGAAGTTCAAGATGCACCCCTTCATCTCGACGATGGCCAATATGCTCGTCATTTTCGGCCTCGTGACGTATTCCACCAAGGGCGTCTCGTTCGGCGCCATCGATTCGACGATCCCGAACATGATCATCCCGCGCATCGGCAGCTTCCCGACGATCATTTTGTGGGCGGTTGCGGCGGTTGCCATCGTCTGGTTTATCTGGAACAAGACGACTTTCGGCAAAAACCTGTACGCCGTCGGCGGAAACGCTGAAGCGGCGGCGGTCTCCGGCCTCTCCGTGTTCTGGGTCACCGTGGGCGCGTTCATCCTCGCCGGTATTCTGTACGGCTTCGGCTCGTGGCTCGAGTGCATCCGCATGTTCGGCTCCGGTTCGGCTGCCTACGGCCAGGGCTGGGAAATGGACGCGATCGCGGCCTGCGTCGTGGGCGGCATCTCGTTCACCGGCGGTATCGGCAAGATCTCCGGCGTTGTGGTCGGTGTTTTCATCTTCACCGCCCTCACATACTCCCTGACGACGCTCGGCATCGATGCGAACCTCCAGTTCGTGTTCTCCGGCATCATCATTCTTGTCGCCGTCATGCTCGACTGCCTCAAGTACGTCCAGAAGAAGTAAGCACCATCTATACCGGCGCCTTCATATGGCGTATTTCTGATTCAAGGATTCAAAGATAGCAAATCAAAACGGCTGTTGCAGTTCGCTCGCAACAGCCGTTTTTTTGATGCTTTCAGGATACGGGCCCGCTTTGCATATGCGAGACCTTCGGGAGCATTTTCTCGTACATAAAGGCCATCAATGCCAATGTCAGAAGAAGGAAAAAGGGGAACAGCGCGATGCTCACATGGTTTGCGATGAACCCGAACGCGGGCGGCATCAGGCACGTCCCCACGTAGGCGGAGGCCATCTGAACGCCGATCATCGCCTGCGACTGCTCCGCGCCAAAATGCTCCGGCGTAGAATGAATGATGCACGGATAGATGGGCGCGCAGCCAAGGCCAACAAGCGCCAATCCCGTGAGAGCGCCGGCCGTTTTAAGCGGCAGCATCAGCGCGGCGACGCCGATGAAAATCAGCACCTCGCCCAGACGGATCATCTGCGTATCGCTCAGACGCATCGTCAGAAAGCCGCTCAGGAACCTGCCAACAGTGATGCCTGCGAAAAACAGGCTCGCAAAACTCGCCGCCTGCTGCGCCGAGACCCCACGGTTCAGAACGAGGTAGCTGCTCGCCCAGAGGCTCATCGTCTGCTCCAGCGCACAGTAGCAGAAGAATGCGATCAAAACCTCCCGCGCACCCGGAAAGGCGACGATCTGACGCAGGCCCGGCGCCGCGCTTTGCCTCTGCGTTGCTTCACCTGAACTCTGCGCGCTGCTGCGCCTTTTCCACAGGGGGAGGCTAAAAAACAGCACCGCCGTCAGGACGATTTGCAATGCGCCGATGACGCGGTATCCCATGTTCCAGCTTCGGCCGCAGCTGAGCACATACCCCATCACATACGGCCCTACGGACGCGCCGATGCCCCACATGCAGTGCAGCCAGCTCATATGACGGCTGGCGTAGTGCAGCGCAACATAATTGTTCAGCGATGCGTCCACGCTGCCGGCGCCAAGGCCATAGGGAATCGCCCAAATGCACATGACGAGATAGGAATGGCTGATGGAAAATCCGAAGAGCGCGACAGCCGTCATCAGAACGCTGCACGCCGTCACAAGCCCGGTGCCGAACCGGCGCGTCAGGCGGTCGCTTTGCAGGCTGGAGAAAATCGTGCCCGCGGCGACGATCATAAAAATGCCGCCGGAATACGAGACCGGCACGGAGAATTCCTGATAAATCGAGGGCCACGCCGCGCCCAGCAGGGCGTCCGGAAGGCCGAGGCTGATAAACGCCAGATAGATGATTCCGAGAAGTAACTGGAACATAAAACGGCTCCTTTGAAATGTTCAAAATAGATATTGCGCCAAGCGAAGCGCTGCGCAAAACAGCTCAGTCTGCCGCGGAATACTCGTTGCACAGAAGGCGATAGGGCTCTTCGTCCTCCTCAATTTCCGGAAAGCGTCCCATGGGTTCACAGAAGCGGTTGTCCGTGTTGTCGTCGTTGCACTGGCTCACTTCGCCGATCAGGACTCTTCCGCCGCCCTCCTTCGCCCAGAAGGCATGATACATTCCTTGCGTCAGCGTCACGCTCTGTCCCGGCCGAAGTTCCAGCACCGTACCGGCGGCGACAGTGAGGCGGACTCCGTCTGACACAACCGTCACGGGGGAGTCCTTGTCCAGCGTGCCATCCGGCGTGGAGAGATAGAGCTGCATCATCAGGACTCCGCCGCCGCGGTTGATGATGTCCTCCATCTTGTACCAGTGGAAATGCATCGGGCACACCTGGTTCTCGCGGCTGATCAGGAGTTTTTCCGCATAGGGTTTCCGATATTTGTCGTTGTTCTGGTTTCCGTTGCGGATCGTGACCAGCACAAGCCCGACCTCGTCAAAGCGTCCAAGACCGTAGTCCGTGATGTCCCAGCCCAGCATATTGTCGCGGATCTCATCGCACTCGTGGCCTTTGCTTTGCCAGTCTTGCGCAGTCCATGCGGCAAAAGGAGGAAGCTCAAAATGATGTTCCTTGATAAACTGTTCCGCGTCGCGGAGGATGGCATTCACTTCGCTGCGTTTCATGCTGTTTTCTCCTTTGCGCCGGCCACACGCGGCCGAATTCGATACCACTATAGCACCTGGCGGACAATTAGACAATCCCCCTGCACATAAATTGGGCATAAAACACATCCGCCGGAACTTTCGCATGCAATAACATAGAGCCGGCATTGTATTGTAATGTGTGCAAAAAACAGGTAAGATAAGAGAGAACCATGCGCTTTCCAAAGCGGCAAACGCCGGACGGACGCCGCGCGTTCCCAAAATTCAGTACATGGAGAGACATATGAAACTGATCCATCTGTCCGACCTCCACCTTGGAAAACGCGTCAACGAGTTTTCCATGCTGGAGGATCAGGCGTATATCTTGCAGGAAATTCTGGAAATCATCGACGACGAAGCGCCGGACGCTGTTCTCGTTGCCGGAGACGTCTACGACAAATCCATTCCGCCCGCCGAAGCCGTGGAGCTCTTCGACGATTTTCTCGTGCGCCTTGCGCGGAGAAAGCTTCCGGTGTTCATCATCAGCGGGAACCACGATTCGCCCGAGCGCCTGGCGTTTGCCGGGCGTCTGATCGACGCGAGCGGCATCCATCTCTCGCCGGTGTATCACGGCTGCGTCGAACCGCTAACGCTCTGCGACGAGCACGGCGAGGTCGACATCTTTATGCTGCCGTTTGTGAAACCGGCAAACGTCCGCCGCTTTTTCCCGGACGAGGCGATCGACTCCTACACGGACGCCCTGCGTGTCGCCATCGGCCGGATGCCGGTGGACCCGGCCCGGCGCAGCGTCCTTGTGACGCACCAGTTCGTCACGGGCGCGGCGCGCTGTGAATCGGAGGAACTCTCGGTCGGCGGCAGCGACAATGTCGACAGCTCTGTTTTTGACGCATTCGACTACGTGGCGCTCGGCCATCTCCACGGGCCGCAGAATGTGGCAGAGGAGCGCGTGCGGTACTGCGGCACGCCGCTTAAGTATTCGTTTTCCGAGGCGTCGCATAAAAAATCCGTCACTGTCGTACAGCTCGGTGAAAAAGGGGCGCTGGCGATTCGCACCATCCCGCTCATACCCCGGCGCGACCTCGTGGAGCTCAGGGGAACCTACAACGAGCTGACACTCAAAAGTTTCTATGAGAGAACGACTTATCGCGACGATTATGTGCACATCACGCTGACGGACGAGGAGGATGTCCCCGACGCCGTCGGCAAGCTGCGCGTGATCTACCGCAATCTGATGAAACTCGATTACGACAACGCCCGCACGCGCCGGAGTGCGGAGATCACGGGCGCAGAGGCCGTGGAGCAAAAGACACCGTTTGAGCTCTTTGCCGAGTTCTACGAGCTTCAAAACAACGCCCCGATGTCCGAACAGCAGGCGGATCTCATCCGCGGGAAGATCGGAAAACTCTGGGAGGAAGAAGCATGAGGCCGCTGAAACTTGTCATGTCCGCGTTCGGCCCGTACGCCGGGCGAACCACGCTGGACCTTGCGCGGCTCGGGACAAGCGGGCTGTATCTCATCACCGGCGACACCGGCGCCGGGAAAACGACGATCTTTGACGCCATCACGTTCGCCCTGTACGGCGAGGCGAGCGGCGGCAATCGCGAAGCGAACATGCTGCGCTCGCAATACGCCGACGCCGCGACGCCGACGGAGGTGGAGCTGACGTTCGAGTACGGCGGGAAGATCTATCGCGTCCGGCGCAATCCGGAATATACGCGCCCCAAGACGCGCGGCGACGGTTTCACAGTGGAAAAGGCGAACGCAGAGCTGCATCTTCCGGGCGGTAATGTCGTGACAAAGCAAAAGGACGTCAACCGCGCGATCGTGGAGATCATGGGCGTCGACCGGAATCAGTTTGCCCAGATCGCGATGATCGCGCAGGGCGACTTTTTGAAGCTGTTGCTCGCGCCCACCGACGAGCGCAAGAAGATCTTTCAAAAAATTTTCCGCACACAGCTGTTTCAGTCGCTTCAGGAGAGCCTGAAAAAAGACGTGGCCGCGCTGAAATCCGCCTGTGACGCCGCCTCTGCCGGGATGCGTCATTCCATTGCCATGCTGACGTGCGGCGAGGACGACGTGCTTTCCCCTGAGATTCAAAAGGCGAAAAACGGCGAACTACCGTCATGCGACGTCATCGCCGCGGCGGAGCGTCTGCTGGAGCGGGACAACCGCCTTCTGGAGAGGGCGGCAAACAGAGAGGAGGCTCTCGCCAAGGAGCTGGAGGCCGCCGGGGAGACGATTGCCAAAGCGGAAGAGCTTGCCAAAACGGAA
>CALXIU010000211.1 GCA_944388415.1 uncultured Ruthenibacterium sp.
TCACGCGCCGTTCGTTGATCCCGCACATTCCGAGGGGATAGATCGGACGGCTCCGGGCAATCGTTGCGCGCAGAGAGCGCCAGAGCGCCGTGCCCTGCCGCAGAAGTCCGAAATTGTGTTCGTCTGCGAGGTCGATGCGCCCGGAAAGGTACATCGTTCCCATCAGTCCGCTGACGATGCCGAACGCCGTCTGACGCCCGTCGCGCATGGCGTCGAGAAACGCCGCGTCCGGGCGGAAATCGCGAAAGTTGTAAAACGTCGTCGGGTATGGGCACACCCAGACGCCGGCCTTCTCCGGCGGCATCAGCGCAGCGCTTCCCATCAGGATGGACGGCGTGTTCTGATACAGCTCCTGATCCGAGATGCTCTGCAACGCAAAATGGCGCAGCATCTTGTTGTCCTCGCGCAGGCCGCCGCTGCCGCAGTTCTCGATGATGAGGTCGGGAAAGCGCACGCGCAGCGCGTCAAGAAAGCGCAGGAAGCTGTCGTTGCTGCGGATCATGCCCTGAGCGGGCGAGCCGTCCGCGCCGTTGTTGGTGCACCCGGCGCCCAGAGAGTGGTTGTAGTCGTTCTTGATGTACCGGAACCCCATCCCGTACAGGTCGGCGACGCGCCGGGTCAGATATTCGCACACGGCGGGTTCGTCGAAGTTGTAGAACCACTTCGCGCCGCCGACGGGGACGCCGTGGCGCTTCAGCACCGCGTCGTCCGTCAGAGACGCGCCGCGCGCCGAGGCGTCGCACGACTCCAGCTCCAGCCAGATCCCGGGCAGCATCCCTGCGCTGCGGATCTCCTGCGCGACCTCGCGCAGCGTGCGCTCTGTGTACAGCGCGGGGTCGGGCAGCCAGTCGCCCAACCTGTCGCCGCTCTGCGCCTGCTCTGCGTTCACCTGCCAGCCCGCGTCGATGCAGAACACCTCGCAGCCGAGCTGCGCCGCGCGCCGGATCAGGGGCGTCAGCGCCCCGGGGCGCTGATCCAGCCAGAGACCGCCCATGTAGTCGTTGTACACCAGCGGGGGAAGCTGCCGGACGAGGCTGTCGTGCCGCTTGAACGCATTCATCTGCGCCGCCGCCTCGGCAAACGCGCCGGGCGTCACGCCGAAAAACGCGCGCTCCGCGGCATAGCGCTCGCCGGGGCGCAATCGGAGAAACCACCCGCTTTTTTCGTCGCAGCCCGAGGCCTCCAGACACAGCCGCCCGCCGGGGTAGCCGCCGAACGCGTACCACTTCAGGTGCCACGTGTGAGATCCCTCGGTCTCCGCATACCAGACCGAGCCCGAGGCGGGGTCCTCCAGCACAGTCATCGGGTAATAGTTGGCCGTCGACCAGCTGCCCACGGACTGGATTTTGTGCGAAGCGCGCTCCGGGGCGTGCATCGTCGTGGGGTACAGCCCCAGCTGACGGGCGGTATAGCTCTGCCACTGGCCCTCGCCCTGCCACTTGCTGTGGCACACCCAGAATCGCAGCGACTCGTTCTCATACCAGGGACGGCCGGCGCCGGACGCGATGCCGTCAAGAAACAGCGACGAAAACGCCGTCAGCGTGACGGGCTCCGGGGCGAGACTGATCACGGTGTTGCGCTGCGAGACCACGTCCGCGCCGGGGGTGAAATCCAGTTCCGTCTCGACGCGCAGCGCGGGTTCGCGGCAGAGAAAATCGAGCGTGACGCCGCCCTCGTGCTCGCGCAGCCCCTGAAAGAGCAGCCCTCCTGCGCCGAGCGAAAGCGGCGGCGCACCGGCGACGGACAGCTCGAAATTGGCTGTCTCCGGCGCGGGCGGCTCGCGGGGCGGCGCGCAGCCGCGTGGCGAGAGCAGAAATTTCCCGCTGTCAAAGATTGTGATCCACAGATTCCGATGCGAAATTGTCCTCATGCCCGTGCTCCCTCTTGGCTTTCTGGCGGAACGACGTGGGGGACTCCCCGGACGTCGCCTTGAACAGACGCAAAAAATAATTGTAGTTGGGAATGCCCGCGGCCTCCGCGATGTCCCGTGTGCTCTGCTTTGTCGTCAGAAGCAGCTCCTTGGCGTATTCGATGCGCTTTGTGTTGACATACTCCGTGAAGCCGATGCCGATCTGGTTTTTGAACAGCCGGCTCAACGTGTACGTCGAGATCTGGAACGCGTCTGCCACCTGTGTCTGGCTCAGATCGGCGTTGCGGTAATTCTGTTCGATGTACAGAAGGATCTCGTTCTGCTGTTCCTTTTTGCGGCTCTCCTTTTTCTCCAGCGCCTGAAGATCCTTCTTCACCACGTGCAGGTCGGTCAGACGCCCGGCCTTTTTGTAACACGAGATGTAGCTTGCGCGGATGTCATCCAGCTTGTCCACGACCTTACCCGACGTGACGGTGTAATCGGTGATGAAGTGTTCTTCGAGCCACTGACGGATCCATGCGCCCACGGCCTCGCTGTTGTCGTGCAGCAGAAAGGCAATCGCGACGCTGTGCTTGGCGTCCTCGTCCTCCGTCATGAACAGGCGAATGTGAAACTCGCTCTCGGCGGCCTTGATAAGCTGTAGCGACTCCCCGGACAGGAACGACTCGCCCTCGATGAAGAACACACAGAAATACGGCGAAGACGAGATGTCCAGGCCGAGTTCCCGCAGCTGGCGGTGTGAGATGTGGCCGCCGTAGATCAGATGGTCCAGCAGAAGCGACATGATCTGCGTCCGCTGTTTGTGGATGGTGAAGTCCTTCGTCATCAGCGCATTGCGGATCGCCGACAGCTCGTCCAGCTCTGCTCCGTTGTAGAGATCCAGCTCCCGGGTGAGGCTGTGGATCGGCCGATAGGCGATGAACAGCGAGACCGATGTGATGATCAGCAGGATGCCCACGGACGCAAGGCTCAGCAGGAAAAGGCTTTG
>CALXIU010000212.1 GCA_944388415.1 uncultured Ruthenibacterium sp.
ATGACGTCGCCGTACCCAGTCAGAGCGGCGAACGGCGCGAACTGCGCGGCCCGGTCGACCACTATGGCCGCGCCGTGCCGAAGCATGCGCACGGCACCGCGAATCTCGGCGGGCACACCTCCTCCGCAAAGCTCATTCTGGATGCGGTGACGAAATTGTTTGAAGAGATCGCGGACAAGTCGCTCCTTGTGCGGCGGCTGAATCTCGTCGCGGCTCACGTGCTGGATGAAGCGCTCGTCGAGCGGGACGACGAAGTGCAGCAGCTTGATCTTTTCACCGATTACGAGGCGCAGAAGCAGCGGAAGGCGGAGGCAGAAGCTGCGCTCGCGCGGGAGAAAAAACGCCAGCAGGCGATCCTCTCCATTCAGCACAAATACGGAAAAAATGCACTCTTGAAGGGTATGAACCTCGCAGAGGGCGCGACGGGCAAGGAGCGCAACGAAAAGATCGGAGGGCACAAGGCGTGACGGCTTATGAAGACATTCTCCATCTGCCGCACCACGTCTCGGCACGGCACGCGCAAATGCCCATCGCCGACCGGGCCGCGCAGTTCGCGCCGTTCGCCGCTCTGACTGGGTACGGCGACGTCATCCGCGAGACGCGCCGCATGACAGAGCGCCGGATCGAACTGGACGAGTACGAGCAGGCGGCGCTGAATGAGGCTCTGTGCGAAGCGCTGCGCGCCGGCGCGGACGGCCCGGAGTGGGAGATCACTTATTTTCAGCCGGACGCAAAAAAATCCGGCGGCGCGTATGTGATGGCCGTCGGGCGTGTCAGAAGGCTGGATGAAGAGACGGGAACGCTCTGTCTCATTGACGGGACGAAACTTTCTCTCTCAGAAATCACAAAAGTCCAACAACTGTAAACACGGCGGCGCCGGACGATGGTCCGGCGCCGCCGCTCATTGCGAATATTTTCTTCAATGGACCGTTTGGTTCTTCACGTCAGAAAAGAGATGTGCCTGCGCGAGCCCGGCGCGGTGCAAAATCACCGTGCCCCAGAGCAGCGCGCCCTGCGAGACGATGTTCACACATTGAGCCATCCAGTGCATCGACGAGGTATCGTCGAACGTCGCGCTGAGATATCCCATGCCGAGCATGAACACAAACGACACAACGTACAGCACCGCGGCCAGCTTTTTCTTCATTTTCAGCGAGACGGCAAACAACATCCATTGAGAACCGGCGCAGCCGATGATCTGCAAGATGACAAACGGCATCGTGCTGGTGTACACCGGCACGGCGGCGACGCTGAGCATCGCCGCTTTTTTGTTGCGGTTGTACTTTGAAAACATTCCCACAAGAGACAGGAAAACGAGCAAAAAGCCCGGTCCCTGCATCGGGAAAAAGGCGGCGTCAAGCGCTTGATAATCGCAGATACCAAGCGCGTACAGGATCTTCCACAGCGCCTTGAAAATACCGCTGATGAGCACCATCGTCGAGCCGGTGGCGAGAAGCGCATACGCGCCCTTGACCATTTTATCGTAGAGATCGCGCTGCAAGAGCACCGCCGCCGCAAAGAACAAGAGCACCGGGATGAAGTCCACCAGCGCCATCGTCACAGTGATTCCGTTCATGATCCACTTCCTCTTTTCTCGTCACACCACGATGAATTTGACGTCCGTCAGGTGATACAGCGGCACAAGCGGCAGAAGGATCGGCGTTTTGTCCGTGTAGGCGCGGTACTCGAGGGCGTCTCCGTAGTTTTTGTTCTGGCGCACTTCAAGGCGCTTGGCCCCACTGAACATCACGTACACGATGAGCACATAGCCGATGACCGCAACAAGCCACTGGACCCATCCGCGCAGCGCCCCTGCGCCGGAGACCAGAACGCCCGTCCAGAACAGTACCTCGCCGAGATAGTTCGGGCAGCGCACGATCTTGTAAAGCCCCTTGTCGCAGAAGCGGCGCGGGTTCTCCTTCTTGGCTGCGGATTTCTGCTTGTCGGCCGTGCTCTCGATGAGGAGCGCCAGCGCCATGATGACGGCGCCGATCACAGCCGCCGCGCCGCCCGTGTCGCCGTTCGCGCCGCGGTAAAAGACCGGCGACACCTGTGTGACATACATCAGCGCCACGCACACCCAGACGGCGATCTTCACAAAGAGCGGGATGGGCTTGCCGCTTCCCGTCGCCTCGTCGAGCGTTTTGCGGTACGATGCGCTTTTGATCTCACGCCACAGAAGAAATCCGCCAAGGCGGATCCCGTACACAACGAGCAGCGCGCACAGTGCCCAGCCCCAGACGCTCATTGACGCGCCGTACAAAACAAGGATTGCCACACCCGCGCCGCTGACGGCAAAGCCGTAGCCGACAGAGAGAAAATAGACAAACTTATAAAACCCCACGGCGCTCAATACCGCACACACCGCAAGAATGATCCAGATGGCGGACGGGAACGCCGCCGCAACACTTTCCGAGAATGTCATGGCGATCCCCTCCTCACTTTTTGTAGCAGCTCCGGATGTACTCGCGGAAGCTGTGCTCGCCCCAAGTATCCTTGCCGACGAGCTCGTGCGTGAGCGTCCACTTCGAGAAGCGGATGATGGCCTCTTTGCCGTTTTTCTTCCACTTGTTCACGAGCGCCAGCACATCGAACAAAAGCACCGGTGCGCGCTTGATGACGACAGGTTTGCCTGCCGCTTCAAAGAACATCTTTGCGATCTCCTCGTAGGAATATGTCTCCTTGCCGCCGACGTCGTATGTCTTGTTCTTATCCGTCAGATGGCGCACGATGAAGTCGGCAAAGTCCGTCGTGTCGATGACGTTCGCGTGGACGTCCTGCTTTCCGAGCAGCGTCACTTCACCCTTTTCGATCATCGGCATGAATACCTTGGCGATGTCATAGAAATAACCCGTCGGACGGTGGATGACCCAAGTAAGGCCGCTCGCCTTGAGTTTTTCCTCAAACAGCGCCTTTGCGTGCAGCATCGGCACCTTCGGGTCGCTGTCGGCCTTGATGACAGAGATGTAGACAAAGCGCTTCACGCCCGCGCGCTTCGCTTCCTCCAGAAGATTGAGATTGCCCTGATAGTCAATGTCGTAATTCGTGATCGTCACGCTTGTGCGTGTGAGGCCGACCGTCGTGACGACAGCGTCCGCGCCGTCGCACAGACCTTTCAGCGTCTCGGGCTTCGTCACGTCGATGATGCGCGTCTCGCAGGAGACGCCCTCGATCTCGCGCACGGTCATATCCGCCGCGACAACGTCGTGTCCGGCGCGCAGCAGCGCCTTGAGAATATCCGCGCCCAGATTTCCGAACGCTCCCGCCAGTATTACTTTCATTTCTGTTTCTCCTTTGCACGCTTGTCGTTGATGATGTCCATGTGCTCGGCCGTGATCAGTGTGACGTTGTTCTCGCGCGCCCACGCGACGCAGCCTTTGAGCGCCGTCGGCAGGAAGATGCGGGGCACCCTGACCATCTTGGCGCACGTCTCGTCTGTAAATTTGATCTTGTCGTCGATGCGGTTTGCCGCATACTTGACCGATTCCACGGTCGTCTGACGGATGGGCAGAAGCTCGGGGATGGGACGGCGAAACTTCGTGTACCAGAAGTTTTTGGAATCGCGGTAGCCGTAGTCGACCGGCACGCGCGGGAAGCCGCTGGCTTTCACTCCGTTGACAATGGCATTGTACTGCTTCTCCTTCATGAGGATCTTATCGACTTTCAGAATGAAATGCGCGCCAAATTCCGACGTGATGCCGTTGAAGTCGTGATACGGCGCCGGATAGCCGTTCAGCAGACCGGGCTTGTCGTCCTGCGCGTTGTCGAGCGTGTCGACCCACGTGCACTCAAACACCTGATAGCACTCGGCGATGACCTGCGGATACGAACCGTTCGGATCGGCAGCCTTGCGCAAACCGTCCTCGAGCGTGAAGATGCAATCCTTCATCTTCTCTTCGGGGGTATCGCCGGGGAATCCCATCCGAACAGCTTCCTTGAAGTATTTGCGCTTGTCGGTGATGAAGGTCATCGTGCATTTTTTGCGCTTGAGAATGTTCTGCGCCGTGTTGGACGAGTTGCGGCAGCACAGCAGCATCGCATAAAAATCCTTGCCCGCGATATAGTACGGCTGGCACAGTGAGTACGATCCGAACGTGGTTTTTCCGTCATCCGTCAGCGTGCCGACCATGATCGTGGGCATCGGGAAGAACGCGGACGTCTGATAGAAATTGTCGACAATGCGTAAGTCTTTGAAGCTGCTCATAGATTTCTCTCTCCTTTTTGTTCAAATCAGCCGGTCGGCCAGAGCGCGGATCTGCTCCGGGCCGATGTCCGGCTGCATCGCGGCGGACAATACCATCTCGGCCAGAAGCGGTGCGAGCGCCGCATCCTCCTTGCCAAGGCGTTTCAAAAGTGCTTCGAGCTGCCGGGCGATCTGCCCGCGCAGCATCCCGTGACGGCTGCTGACCACGCCGGGCGAGCCGCCCGCGCGGGAAAACTGCTCCCACACACTTTCATACTGCTTTGCGAATTTTCGGATGGACTCGTACACGGCTGTGAAGCCGTCTGATACTGTCATAGCTGAGACACATCCTGCTTCCATTTCGCTTAGGGTCTGCATCCAGTCCTCAGCCATAACGGAAGCAACGAGCACGTCTTTATCCTGAAAATAATTATAGATCGTACCCACGGCAATACCGCATTCCCCTGCCACTCCGCGTAGCGACAGGCCGGAATATCCATCCTCAAACAACTTTCTGCGTGCGGCGGCGAGGATCCGTTCCCTCGGCTGTTCCAGAATTTTGGGCACTGGTCCCACCTTCCTCTATTTTTATGAACATGTTCATAAAAATAGTATGCATCCCCGTTAAAAAATTATCAACTAGCGATTCCGACAAAGCAGCATCAAATATTTGCTCTGTCATGCATTTTCCGCACAAAAACCGGGGCGCGTCTTGCGCGCCCCGGACAGCAGATAAGATTTCGTGCGTTATTGCACCTTCTCAAAAATTTCAAAGCCGGGCGTTGATCTCAAATCTCGTACCACTTGATCTCGTTGGAGTCGAGGTGCAGCTCGAAGCTCGAGCCGTCGCCCTTGTAGACGGTTGTGTCCTGCGGCTCGTACGTGTTGTTCACGACGCAGTACTTGCCGTTCTTCACAT
>CALXIU010000213.1 GCA_944388415.1 uncultured Ruthenibacterium sp.
ATCATCATATTTCGCGGCTTCCAGCTCGCGCGCGCGCGCAAGGCGGATGCGGGCGAGCTCGGCGTCGTTGACGTCCTTCGTGACTTCCTTGCCTTCCTCGTTGACGATGGTCACCTGCTTTTTGCGCTTCTTCTCGGCGCGCTTCGCGGCGACCTCCTCCTCGACCTGGCGCTTCATCTCCTCGGGATCGTAGATCTTCTTGAGCACGAGCGTCTGAACGAGGCTCAGCACGTTCGACACGGCATAGTACAGCGAGAAGCCGAACGGCACGGTGAATGTGAACCACGCGAACATCAGGTTCATGACCCACATCATCGCGTTCATGCTGCCGTTCATCTGCTGCGCGCCGGCGTTCGATTTCGTCATCAGGATCTGCGAGACGATCATCGTGAGGCATGCGATGATGGGCAGGATGAGCGCGACGTCAAGCGCGAGCTGCGGCAGCTGCGACAGGTCGATGCCGAAGAAGTTGAAGTTGAAGTCCACGATGGACTGCGTGGCGTCGCCGAAGAACTGCGTGTACGAAGACGGGTCCGCCTTCACGAGGTTGATGAGGTTCGACTGCGCGGCGATGTTGTTCGCCTGCAAACCCGCGAATTCCATCGCGGATTTGATCGCATCCGACGGGACGCGCAGAATGAACTGGATGGGATAGTACACGACGCGGATGAGCGCGAACAGAACCAGCATGTTGAGCAGCATCGGCAGACAGCCGGCCGTCATCGAGAATCCCATCTCCTGCTGGAACTTCATCAGCTCCTCGTTCTGGCGCTGCTTGTCGTTGGCCCATTTGTCGCGGATCTCGTTCATCATCGGCGTGTATGCCGACATGCGGGCCGTGCTCTTCTGCTGCTTCATCATCAGCGGGAAGAGCAGCACCTTGATGATGAGGGTGAACAGGACGATCGTGATGCCGTAGTTGTGAGTGAAGTTGTAGATCCACTCCATCACGATGCCCAAAATGGGCGCGAGGAATCCGAATAAGTCTAACATAACACGTTCCTTGTCTGCCGTGCGCGCGGCGGTTATTTTTGAGAGGGACGCGCGTGCGCAACTCGCGCGTATTTAGAAGACATTTAACAGGGGCTTGTTGGCCTTTTTTACCGTCCTCAGCGGCTTGGCAGGCTTTTGGCTCCCCTTTTGAGATTGAGGGTTTTTGACAGGGGCTTGTTGGCCTTTGTCGCCGTCCCCTGCTGCTTGGCGGGCTTTTGGCTCCCCTTTTGAGATTGAGGGTTTTTGACAGGGGCTTGTTGGCCTTTTTTACCGTCCCCAGCGGCTTGGCAGGCTTTTGGCTCCCCTTTTTGCTTTCCCATTACAGCCAAAACCACAGAACGGCACTCTGCAAAATCTTATTATACCAAAAAAAGCGCGGCGTGAAAAGCCGCGCTTTGCCGAAAATCAGTCGCTTGTCTCGTCGTCTTGACCGAATACCGCCTCGTAATCGAACGGTTCGAGCGGGTCGGGCCTCCACTTCCCTTTCGGCGGGACGGGGTCCCAGCCGGGACGGCACAGCGGATTGCACCGCAGAATGCGCCACACCGCCAGCACGCTGCCCTTCAAAACACCGTGCACCTCCAGCGCCTCGATGGCGTACTGCGAGCACGTCGGAACGAACCGGCAGTTCTTTCCCAAAAGCGGCGACAGAAATTTCTGATACCCGCGGATGCACAGGATCATCAGGCGGCGGATCATTCGATGAGCCCCGCCCGTTTGAAGAGCTTTCTCAGCACCGGCGCCAGCTGCGTCGACTTGAGGCGCGGCGTCGCGCCGCGCGCCACCAGCACGATGTCCACCGGCCCGACGTCCTGCGGAAGCACCTCGCACAGCGCCGCGCGCATGACGCGCCGCGCCCGGTTGCGCACGACCGCCTTGCCCACCTTCTTCGTGGCCGTCAGCCCCACGCGCGTGCGGCGCGCGCGGTTCTTGACGACGTACACGACGATGTACGGATGGACGTACGATTTTCCGCGCAGGTACGCGCGCGTGAATTCATTGTTGTGCGTCAGCGGCGTATAGCGCATGGCGCGCGCCTCCTTCCCCTGCTTTGCTAAAACAAAAGGGCCGCTTGCTTCAAGCGGCCCCAATCATGCACCGAAAGGCTCAGACAGCCAGCTTCGCGCGGCCTTTGGCACGGCGGGCGGCAAGAACCTTGCGGCCGTTCACGCTCTTGGAACGGGCGAGAAAGCCGTGCTTCACAGCGCGATGACGTTTCTTGGGCTGGAACGTTCTTTTCATGTCGTTTACCTCCTGTACAGTGTAGAACCCCAACATGTTGTGGAAGATCCTCAGTTTCGCAACAAGACGGCCCGTTGATTCAGGCTACAACCTTGCAACATAAGAGTATACCCGATGAAACGGGCGTTTGTCAAGATATTTTTTCGATCTGCGGGACGTCATGGCTTGTCGCGCGGATATTATGGTAATCTTATACTATACATTATATATTTAAGCATTGAACCGGAGGAAAAAGTATGATATACTATCGTTGTATGCTTTGAAGGAGTTGTTGCCCTCATTATGAATTCATTTGAAGAGATCTTCGCAGCTGTGAAGGAATACTGCCGTCAGAGGCTGGTCGACGCGACATACCGCGCGTTCATCGAGCGCATTGAGCCGGTGTCGTTCGACGGCGTGACGGCTTTGCTCGCTGCGACGTCGGAATTTCTGGTCGGCATCATTCAGACGCGCTACCGCGGTCTGTTGGAGGAAGGGTTTCGGGAGATCCTGGGCTTCGACGTGGCGGTGGTGATCACGACGCCCGAGAAAAAGGAAAAGCCGGATGAGACGCCGCCCGTCGTGAGCGAGAGCACGCGGCGCGAGCCGGTGGAGGCGAGCCGCGTGGGCGGGTATTCGCTGACGTTCGACAGCTTCATCGTGGGGGCGACGAACAAGTTCGCGCACGCGGCGGCTCTGGCTGTCGCGACGAACCCGGCGGACACGTACAACCCGCTGTTCATCTGGGGCGATTCCGGCCTCGGCAAGACGCATCTGCTGCACGCGATCCGGACGGAGATCCTGCGCAATCATCCGGACTATCACATTGTCCTGGTGGACGGCGAGACGTTCACGAACGAGATCATCACGGCGATCCAGAACGGCACGACGGCGCAGCTGCACGACAAATACCGCGCGGCGGACGTGCTCTTGGTGGACGACATCCAGTTCATCGCGGGCAAGGTGTCGACGCAGGAGGAGTTCTTCCACACGTTCAACGCGCTGTACAACGCGGGCAAGCAGATCGTGCTGGTCAGCGACCGCACGCCGAAGGAGATCAAGAGCCTGGACGACCGTCTGCGCTCGCGCTTTGTGATGGGCCTGATCGCGGATATCCAGCCGCCTGATTTCGAGATGCGTGTGGCGATCGTGCGCCGCAAGGCGGACCTGCTGGGCCTCGACCTGTCGGACGACGTGGCGGAGTACATCGCGAACCGGCTGAAGACGAACATCCGTCAGCTGGAGGGCGCGGTGAAGAAGCTGAACGCGTACCGCCTTCTGGAGAACATCCGGCCGACGATCGGCGCGGCGCAGAGCGCGATCAAGGACATTCTGAACGAGTCGCAGCCCGTTCCGGTGACGGTGGACAAGATCATCTCGGAGGTGGCGCGCACGTACAACACGACGCCGGACATGATCCGCGGGTCGTCGCGCGTGGCGAACGTGGCGCTGGCGCGCAACGTGAGCATGTACATCATCCGGGAGATCACCGGCATGAGCCTCAAGGAGATCGGCGCGGAGTTCTCCGGCCGCGACCACTCGACCGTCAGCTATTCCATCCGCACGATCATCGACCGCATGGAGGTCGACACCCACCTCGAGGAGACCGTCGAGGACATCTCCAAAAACGTCCGCACATAATTTTGACATGCGTTTGTTGCCCTCTGTGACCGTCCCCAGCTGCTTGGCAGAGAGTTGCCTCCCCTTTGAGGGCTGCCGCCGCAGCGGCGTCAAGGTGAGCCGCGAAGCGGCGAGAAGGACCTCTGGAGGGTTTCGGAGCGCAACCGCCGCGCACGCGGCGGCTCTTAGCGGGGAGCCAAAAACGCGGCCGAACGCTGGGGACGCTGCCAAAGGGCAGGCAACGCAGTTTTAAACTTTCCCATTT
>CALXIU010000214.1 GCA_944388415.1 uncultured Ruthenibacterium sp.
TCCGTGAGGATGGGAGGGACAAGCAGGATTTTTGGGCAACAAAAAAAGAGAGAAACGCTATAAAATAGCATTTCTCTCTCGCGTGTTTCGGAGTATTTGGCTATCCAAAATGGACAAAACGGGAGCCGACTTTGGACATTTTAGGCTGAGTTAGAACATTTTAATTTATTCTTGACAAATCTGTGCATACCGTGTATATATAATATATACAGTTTATCTTGTGAGGGATCCCATGAACATTATCATCAGCAACGTCGGTTCACAGCCGATCTACGAACAAATCACGCAGCAGATCAAAAACGCCGTGCTGACGGGCGAGCTTCGCGCGGGGGACGCCCTGCCGAGCATCCGGATGCTGGCGAAGGAGCTGCGCATCAGTGTCATCACCACAAAGCGTGCCTATGAGGAGCTGGAGAGCGATGGTTTCATCGAGACGGTGCCCGGCAAGGGCAGTTTTGTTGCAAACCGCAGCGCCGGCCTTCTGCGCGAGGATGCGCTACGCCAAATGGAGGACGCGCTGGAGCGCGCGGTCGAGATCGCGGCGCGCAGCGGCATCACGCCGGACGAGGTGCGCGCGGCGCTGGATGCACTTTTGGAAGGAGTATGACAGACATGGAAAACGCGATCACCATTCGCGGTCTGCAAAAGCACTACAAGGATTTTTCCCTCAAAGATGTTTCATTTGACGTGCCGGCAGGCTCGATCGTCGGCTTCATTGGCGAAAACGGGGCCGGAAAGACGACGACGATCAAGGCGCTGCTCGGCATCATCCGAAACGACGGAGGCAGCCTCCGTATCCTCGGTCGAACTCCCGAACAGCAACGCCGCGCGCCGAGCGAGGAGATCGGCGTCGTGCTCGACACAGGCTTTTTCTTCGAGTGGATGCGCCCGTCGGACATCAGCCGCGTCTCCGCGCGCATCCGCAAAAGCTGGGACGCGGAGTATTTCAAAGCGATGTGCAATCGCTTCGACATCCCGATGAAAAAGCCGTTCAAGGAGTTTTCCAAGGGGATGCGCGCGAAACTGCGCATCATCACCGCTCTGTCTCACCATCCGAAGCTGCTCATCCTTGATGAGCCGACAAGCGGCCTTGACCCCGTCGTCCGCAGCGACATGCTCGACCTGTTTCTTGAATTTATTCAGGACGAGGCGCATTCGATTTTGCTGTCAAGCCACATCACAAGCGATCTGGAAAAAATCGCAGACTACATTGTATTTCTGCACGAGGGACGCATCGTGTTTTCGTTGACCAAAGACGAGATGCAGGAGCGGTTTGCCGTCGTCAAATGCGCAAAGGAGGAAGCGGCGGGTGTAGAGCGTCTGGGATGCGTCGCAGGCCGCCGCGACTCGAAATTCGACGCAGAGCTGCTCGTCTCGGACGCGCCCGCGGTGTGCCGCGCATTCCCGTCGATGCTGTGCGAACAGGCGAGCATCGACGACATTATGACGTTTTTCGCAAAGGGGGAACATTGAGATGCTGGGACTTCTTCTGAAGGATTTCTACGCGCTGCGCACATATTTCAAGCGGCAGGCGCTTGTGATGATCCTCGCTTACGCTGTGCTCTCCATCTTGCTGCAAAGCATGTCCTTTCTTTCCTCCATGCTGGTGATGTACGGCATGATGGTCTACATGACGACGTTTTCCGTGGACGAGGCGTGCCAGTGGAACGCCTACGCCTGCACGCTGCCCGTCACCCCGCGCGCGGCCGTCGCCTCGCGGCTCATTGTCCTCCTGACGATGATCTGGGGCGTCGGGCTTGCCGCAACGGTCATTCCCTTGCCGTTCCAGCTCATGCTGTTTGACGGAAGCGTTCTGGAAAGCTTCGCGTCGTTTGCGGCCCTCGCGTTTATTTACACGGTGGTGGGCACGATCAGCCTGCCGGTCTTTTACAAGGTCGGCCCGGAGCGCGCGAGGATGATCACGACGCTGATGTTCATTCTGCCGTTCATGGCGGTCATCTGGATCGCAAGCGCGTGGAAGGCGGCGATCGCGCCGCTCTTTGACTGGGCGGCGTTCAACTGGCCGCTGTTCTTGGCGGCGTGCGCACTGTTTCTCGTTTTGATGTGCGTCGGCTCGTTTTTCGCGGCGGTGCGCATCTACCGCAAAAAAGAATTCTGAGATGCAAGCAGAGCGCAGGACCTCGCGGCCCTGCGCTCTTTCCTTTTACAGCGAGATCTTATGATAGACCTTCTTGCCCTTCTTGACAACAACGCCGGCGGCGAGCGCCTCGGCGGGGATCGCCGCGGTCGGGTCAGAGACCTTTTCACCGTCGACCGAGATGCCGCCCTGCTGCACGAGGCGGCGCGCCTCGCCCTTGCTGGGCGCGAGGCCAGCCGCGACGAGAGCGTCGAGGATACCGACGCCGCCGTTTGCGACGAGAGACGCGTCCAGCACGGTGGAGGGCATGTGCTCCGCATCCGCTGCACCGCCGAACAGGCTGCGCGCGGTGGCCCGTGCCTTCTCGGCCTCCTCCTCGGAGTGGACAAGGCGCGTCAGCTCATAGGCGAGCAGCTCCTTCGCGGCGTTGATGTCACTGCCGCTCGTCATGTCGATGGCCTCGATGTCTTTGACGGGGACGTCCGTCAGCAGCTTCAGGCAGTTCTGGACCTCGGCGTCGTCTATGTTGCGCCAGTACTGGAAGAACTCGTAGGGGCTCGTCTTCTCCGGGTCGAGCCAGACAGCGCCCTTCTCCGTCTTGCCCATCTTCTTGCCCTCGCGCGTCGTCAGCAGCGTGAACGTCATACCGTAGACCTCGCGCTGGTCGCAGCGGCGGTTCAGCTCGACGCCGCCGATGATGTTCGACCACTGGTCGTTGCCGCCGAACTGCATTTTGCAGCCGTAGTCGCGCGCGAGCGTCAAGAAGTCGTAGCTCTGCATCAGCATGTAGTTGAACTCGATGAACGACAGGCCGCGCTCGAGACGCGTCTTGAAGCACTCGGCCGTCAGCATCTTGTTGACAGAGAAGTGCACGCCGATCTCGCGCAGGAAATCGACATAGTTCAGATTCAGAAGCCAGTCGGCATTGTTGACAAACAGCGCGCTGCCGTCCGACACGTCGATGAACTTGCTCATCTGCTTTTTGAAGCGCTCGACGTTGTGGGCGATCTGCTCCTTCGTCAGCATCTTGCGCATGTCCGTCTTGCCGGTGGGGTCGCCGACCATCGTCGTGCCGCCGCCGAGCAGAACGATGGGGCGGTGCCCGGCGCGCTGCATGTGGCGCATAATGACAAGCTGCATAAAGTGGCCGACGTGCAGGCTGTCGGCCGTGGGGTCGTAGCCGGTGTAAAACGTGATCTTCTCCTTGCCGAGAAGCTCGCGCACCTTTTCCTCGTCGGTGACCTGCGCGATCAGGCCGCGCTCTTTGAACAGATCGAATACGTTGTCCATGGGTTTCTTGCTCCTTTCAAAATCCCGGCAAAGGGCAAAAAAACGCCCTCCGCCAAATCGTGTTTGGCAGAGGGCGAAAAATCGCGGTACCACCTCTGTTCGCCGCCGCCTCACGGCGCACGGCCTCGGTGTGTCGGAAAACACACTGCGCTTTAACGGGCGCACCCGTCACGTCCTACTGAAATCGCTTCGTTCGGCGTGCCGCTCCGAGAGGTATTCGCCCTGTGCGCGCGCTCCCCTTTTCAGCAAAACAGGGTCTCTCTGCGCCGCGCTGCGCAAGGTTACTTGTTCTCATCCACGCATTTCAATGAACTATACTATACCAAACCGCGAACAGGATGTCAAGCGCGGCCGCGCAGCATTTCCCGCGCGTTGGCGAGCGAAAGCTCTGTCACCTTATCGCCGGAGATCATCCGGGCCAGCACCTCGGCGCGCGCGTCACCGGCGAGTTCCGTGATCTGTGTGAACGTGCGCCCGCCCTGCACCTGCTTTTCGATCAGAAGCTGCGTATCAGCCAACGCGGCGATCTGCGCCGTGTGCGTGATGCAGATGACCTGCCGCCCCTGTGCCGTCTGGTACAGCTTCTCTCCGATGCGCGCCGCGGCAAGGCCGGACACACCGGTGTCGATCTCGTCATATATGATCGTACCGATCTCGTCCTTGTCGGCCATCGCACTTTTGAGCGCCAGCATGATGCGCGAGAGCTCGCCGCCCGACGCGACCTTGGCCAGCGGACGCGGCTCCTCGCCCGCGTTCGCGGAGACGTAAAATTCCACTGTGTCCTGCCCGGAGCCGGCGAGCGGCCCCTTTTTGTGCGACAGTGCAAAGCGCACGTTCGGCATGTTCAGGAACGCCAGCGCCTCGGTGATCTGGCGATTCAGCACCTCGAACGCGTCGAGCCGCGTCTGTGTCAACCGGTCCGCGAGGGCCTTCGCCTGCTCGTAAAGCGCGGTCTGGCGCTCGTACAGCTCCTCCAGCCGCTCGTCGCTCGACTCGATGCCGGAAAGTTCCTTTTTAGCGTTCTCGCCATACGCGAGGATCTCCTGCTCATCCGCGCCGTATTTCTGTTTGAGACGGTAGAGAAGATCAAGCCGCTCCTCGATCTCATCCAGCTCACCCGGATCGAACTCGGAGGATTCCAGCTGCGACGCGATCTCCGACGCCGTCTCTCGCGCGGCGTAATACAGCTCGTTCAGTTTATCGCTCAGGGCTTCAAAATCCGGCGACAGCGCGCGGATCGTCTCCAGCGCTGCGGAAGCGGAGCCGAGAAGCCCCGCCGCGCCCTCGGCGTCGTCGTTGCCGTTCAGCGTCTCATACGCCCGCCCAAGCTGCTGCGCGATGGTCTGCGCGTGCCGGATGCGTGTACGGCGCTCCAAAAGCGCGTCCTCCTCGCCCGGCGTCAGCTGCGCGGAGTCGATCTCGTCGATCTGAAATCGCAGCAGTTCAACGCGTTTTTCCTTCTCGTCCTCATCGACGTTCAGCGCGTCGATCTCTTTCTTGACGCGGCACAGATCGCGGTACACGTGATAGTACTCGTCGTGAAGCGCGCTGTTTCCGGCGAACAGGTCGATCACGCCCAGATGGCGCGCGGGGTTCATCAGATCGTGGCTGTCGTTCTGGCCGTGGATGGCAATGAGACCGGAGCAAAGCTCCCGCACGGCGGCCGCTGTCGCAGGCATCCCGTTGACGCGGCACACGCTCTTTCCCTCCACCGCGATCTCGCGGTAAAGCATCAGTTCATCGCCGTCGCCGTAGCCCGCCGCCTCCATCTGGGCGGCGACCGGTTTCGGCAGCCCGCGGAACACCGCCCGGATGACCGCCTTGGACGCTCCCGTGCGCACGAGCTCACGCGACGTCCGGCTGCCGAGGATCGCCAGAATGGAATCGATCAGGATCGATTTGCCCGCGCCCGTCTCGCCCGTCAGCACATTCAAACCTGGACGAAATTCCACAGACGCCTTTTCGATGACGGCGACATTTTCAATTTGGAGTTCGCACAGCACGAAGCGTCTCTCCTTCTCTGGTCAGTTGGCAGTATACTTGCGGATCTCCTGCGTGATATCAAGAGCCGCCTGCTCCGTCCGCATCAAAATCATGAAGGTGTCATCGCCGGACAGCGTGCCGACCACGTCGTTCCACACCATCGCGTCGAACACCTCGCACGCGGCGTTGGCCATTCCGGTGTAGCATTTGACAAGCACCAGATGCCCCGCGCAGTCCGCGCGGATCACGGATTCGCGAAAGATCGTCTGAAAGCGCCCCGGCGTATGGGAGGACTTCGCCGCGTTCGACGCCGCGACATAACGGTAGCGCCCGTCTCCCGTCGCCGCCTTGATGAGGCCAAGTTCGCGGATATCGCGGGACACGGTCGCCTGCGTCACAGCAAAGCCACTCTCGCGCAGATGCTGCAACAGCTCCTCCTGCCGGTCAATGGATTCTTTTTCGATCAACTCCAGTATTTTTGCGTGGCGCGCATTTTTCAAGGCGGCTCACCTTCCTTTCAGCTTTTTGTCGATGGCCTCGAACTGATCTGCCTCGTTGAAGCACATCAGTTCGATCGTTTTGTCCGAGAGCGCGACGTCGATGAAATCGTCACACGACAGAAGCTCGCCGTCGCCGCCGTCGCAGCTCATTTGCGCGGGTTCTTTTGACGGTGAATGCGCGCAGACGCGAAGCCTCCGCCCCGCCGAAAACACAATGGACGGGCTGCGCATACTGTGCGCGCAGATCGGCGTCACGACGATTCCCTCGATCCTTGCATCAAGGATCGGCCCGCCCGCGGACAGCGAATACGCCGTAGAGCCGGTGGGCGTCGCAAGGATCACGCCGTCGCCCTGATAGCGGTTGACGGGAATGCCGTCGCAGTAGACGTCCACCTCAATGGTCTGCGAGATGTTGCGCTTGGCGATGACGAGATCGTTCATTGCCGTAAGGCAGAGTTCCCGCGAGCCGTGCACCTCGACGCTGAGAAGATTGCGGCGGTCGATCGTATAATTCCCCGCTGCGATACGGCACAGCTTGTCGAGCTCGTAAGATTCGATCGTCGCTAAAAACCCCATGCGTCCCAGATTGACGCCGACGAGGGGTTTTCTCATACCGAGGCTGCGGCGCGCCGCGTGAAGGATCGTCCCGTCGCCGCCGACGGTCACGATGCAGTCGCACAGACGCAGAGCCTCTTCCTCACTGGCAGGACGAACGCCGGGAACGCCCGCGTATACGGCGGGCATCTCGCAAACGACCTCCGCGCCGCTCTCGATCAGAATGCGCGCTGCCTTCACGGCCACATCGCCCGAGTGCTCCTTGCGCGGGTTCGGAATGAGATAAACGGTCATGATTTCACCTTTCACAGCGCCTCATGCGCACGTGTGACAACAGCAGCGATCTGCTCCGGAGAGAGCCGCTGCGGAGCGTCTGATTTGCGGACATACAACAGGAATTCAATGTTGCCCTCCGGGCCCTTGATCGGCGAAAACTCGATCCCCTCGCTGGAAAAACCATTCTCCGCGGCGTACCCGGACGCAGCCTCGATCACCTCACGGTGCGTCTCAGCCTCACGGACGACGCCCTTCTTTCCGACCTTTTCTCTGCCCGCTTCAAACTGCGGTTTGACGAGGCAGGCACCCTCGGCGTCCGGCGTCGACACCTCCGCCGCCACCGGGAAAATATGCTTCAAAGAAATAAACGAGACATCCACGCTGAAGAATTCAATATCGTCCTGAAGATCTTCACGGTTCACATGGCGGATATTTGTGCGCTCCATGTTTACGACGCGCTCGTCGCACCGCAGCTGCCATGCCAGCTGACCATACCCCACGTCAACGGCGTACACCTTTCGCGCGCCATTTTGCAGCATACAGTCGGTGAAGCCGCCGGTAGAGGCGCCGATGTCCATGCAGACCTTGCCGGACGGTGTGAGCGGAAACACCTGCATCGCCTTTTCCAGCTTCAGGCCTCCGCGGCTGACATATTTCAGGTCATGACCGCGAACTTCCACCTTCGCCGTCTCGGCGATCATCGTTCCGGCCTTGTCCACTTTCTGTTCGTCGACGAACACAATGCCCGCCATAATGAGCGCCTTCGCGCGCTCCCGGCTCTGCGCAAAGCCGGACTGACACAGATATTGATCCAGACGCATTTTCGACTGCAATCCTCTTTCACTGCTTGTACGATGGAAACGGCATCAATGCCGCACAATCCACGCAGTTCGGGAACCGTCGCGTGCGTGACCGCGCCGATATGAACGGCGAGATGGCGGTATGCGCCGCGATATTGATTCTCGCACAGCGCGGACGCAAGCTGCTGCCCGACGCCGCCCGTCTCGATGCCCTCTTCGGCGAACACGATACCGTCATACGATTCCAGCGTATCTCGCACGCCCTGCGGCAAAGGATGGATGACACAAAGCTTATAGACGTCCGCCGCAATACCCTCCTGCATCAGGCGGTCCTGCGCGGCAAGGGCCTCCTGCGTCAGCGCGCCATATGTCACGATCGCGCGGCGGGCGCCGGGTTTTGAGAACACGTCGTACTCCTGTCCCGTGCAGGGCAGCTCCGCGAGATCGGATGATTCCGCACCGCGCGGATAACGGAGCGCGCGCGGCCCATTCTGACCGGCCAGCACGCGGAGCCAATGCGTCAGTTCCGCATAATTGCACGGAGACACGATGCGCATATGCGGCACCTGGCTGAGATATGCCGCATCATAGATGCCCTGATGCGTCTGGCCGTCGCCGGGCACAAGGCCGGCGCGGTCCACCGCCAGCAGCACGTCGAGGTCCATCAAGGCCACGTCGTGCAGCAGCTGGTCATAGGAGCGCTGCAAAAATGTGGAATAGATGCTCACGACCGGGCGCATACCGGCGCGGGCAAGCCCCGCGGCGAATGTGACCGCATGCTGCTCCGCCATGCCGACGTCAAAAAAGCGCTCCTTGTGGCGCTTATAGAAAAATTGCAGACCGGTGCCGTATTTCATCGCCGCGGTGATGGCGCACAGACTCTTATCCTGCTCGCCCAGTTCCGCGAGTTCCGTGCCAAACACCGTTGAAAACGAGCTGTCCGGCGCAATGTCGGGATCGGTGATATGATTTACGTCGAACGCGGAAACGCCGTGGAACTCTCCCGGATTCTGCTCCGCGGGTTCAAATCCCTTGCCCTTGATCGTGGCAATATGGACAAAGAGCGGTGCGGATTGTTCGTTTCGGTAAGCCGTGAACAGCGTGCACATTTTGGCGAGATCGTGCCCGTCGACCACACCGACGTATTGGAATCCCATCTCCTCGAACATCGTGGAATTGTACACCAGCCGCCGGAACGCGCCCTTCACGTTCTGCAGGCCCTCACGGATGGGCACGCCGATGACAGGCACAGAGTCGAGCACAGACTGCACATCGCGCTTCGCCTTGAAATAACGCGGGCTGGTGCGCAGACGCGTCAGGTACTCCGCCACAGCGCCAACGTTCTTCGAGATCGACATCTTGTTGTCGTTCAAGATCACAATGAGGTTGTCCAGTGCGCGGATGTTGTTCATCCCCTCGTAGACCATGCCCCCGGTGAACGCGCCGTCGCCAATGATCGCAATGACCTTGCCAGGCTCCTTTTTCAGTTTTTTGGCTGTCGCAAGGCCAATGGCGATGGAAAGCGCCGTGTTGCCGTGACCGGCGACAAACGCATCGTGCTCACTCTCGTCCGGTGCTGGAAAGCCCGACAGGCCGTCCTTCATGCGCAGTCTGGCAAAGCCACCGCGCCTTCCGGTGAGGATCTTGTGGGTATAGCACTGGTGTCCGACGTCGAACACAAGCTTGTCCTTCGGCGTGGTGAACACCTTGTGCAGCGCCACTGTCAGCTCGATCGTCCCCAAATTGGACGAAAGATGCCCGCCCGTGCGGGAGACTTCGTCAATGAGAAAGGCCCGGATCTCGTCGCACAGGACGCGCATCTGCGCAATGTTCAGTTTTTTGACATCCGCCGGCGAGCGGATCTGTTCCAGATAAGCAGTTTTCCCCAACTGCCGCATCTCCTTTCCTCAGATGATCTCATGCCGGCGGCACGATGACTGCGATCAGAATTCCAAGCAGCGCGCCCGAGAGCACCTCAAATGGCGTATGACCCACTTTTTCCTTCAGCTTTCTGTGCTGCTCCCGGACGGAATCGGGTTCGTCCGCAAGCCAGTCGTCCAGCAGTTTGTTCAATACCTTGGCCTGTTCTCCCGTCTCATGGCGCACTCCCATCGCATCATACATCACGATGGCGGCCAGCACGAACGAGAGCGCAAAGAATGGAGAGGAAAGACCCTCGCCGCGGGCAGCCGCCATCGTCAGCGAACAAACGAGTGCGGAGTGCGCGCTCGGCATTCCGCCAGCGCCGTACATCCGCTCGATCTCAAACGTGCCGCACAGCAAATAGTTGATGATCGTCTTGCACACCTGTGCGGCAAGCCACGAAAGAAGCGCCACGGACAGCATATAGTTCCCGAAGCAAAATGTCTGAAAAAAGCGCAATGTGTCCGTTCTCCTTTCTGTATTTGTTGACCGTTCCCGGCTTATTTCTCCCTGCGGACCAGCGACTGCGCAAGTTCCTGAAGGAACGCCGCCTTGTCCCCGAAGCGCTCACGCACCTGCGCGGCTGCACGTTCTGTCAGCTCCTGCGCCATCTCGCGTGTGCGCTCGACGCCGAACAGCGTCACGAACGTCGTTTTCCCGCTTTCCTCGTCGCTGTGCGCCGGTTTTCCGAGCTGTTCAGACGACACGCTGACGTCCAGCACGTCGTCCACCATCTGGAACACGAGGCCGATGTCGGCGGCGTATTTTTCAATGTCGCGCTTGTCGCTGTCAAATGCATTTGCAGCGATCGCGCCGAGCTGCGCCGCGGCGGAGATCAGCATCCCCGTCTTGTTGCGGTGCACTTCATACAGCTGTTTCTCCGTCGCTCTGACGGTTTCGTAATGAAGGTCCAATTCCTGCCCGCGGATCATCCCGCGAGCGCCCGCGGCCCGGCTGAGCACGGCGCACGCCTGTGCATTCTGCTGCTGTGAACCCTGCGGAGCAGTGGACAGCACCTCAAACGCCGCGGTCAGCAGCGCGTCACCGGCCAGAAGCGCCGTGGCCTCCCCATACTGCTTGTGACACGAGGGCTTTCCACGGCGGAAATCATCATCATCCATGCACGGGAGATCGTCATGGATGAGCGAATAGCAATGCAGCATCTCGACCGCCGCAGCGTAGCGCGCCGCAAGCTCGATGTCACCGCACAAAATCTCGCACACGGCGAGACACAGTACGGCGCGGACGCGTTTTCCTCCGTCGAGCAGGCTGTACCGGGCCGCCTCCGTCACGCGGGAACCCCGGGGGAGCACTTCATACGCAGCATGCTCCAAGGTCTGCTGCGCCTTCTGAACGTATGCTTCATACTTCTTCTCGAACGTCATTTTGATCACCTCTGTGTGCGGTTTCAAGTTTCTCGTCGATTTGTTCCACCGTGATCCGGGCCTTTTCAAGCGTCTCGCTGCAAAACGCGATCAGCTCCGCCGCCTCCGCATACAGCTTCAGCGACTGGTCGAGCGGCGTCTCCTCCCGGGCCATCAGCTCCAAGATCTCGTCGAGACGCGCCGCGGCGCTCTCAAATGTCGTGCCTCTTTTCACAGTGTTTCATCCTCCTGATCTATACTCTGCACCTCGCAGGCAAGCGATCCCTGATGCAGCCGGACACGCAGCACGTCGCCCGGCACGGCATCCGAAGCGCGACGGAGGATCCTGCCTTCCTTCTCGGCGACCGCGTATCCGCGCGCGAGCACACGGAGCGGGCTGAGCGACTCGCACAGCGACGCATCGGCCTCTAAACGGCCCTGCGCGGACACAAGCCGCCGCTGCATTTCCCGGACAAGCACCGCCTTCTGGCGCTGCAACTCGGCAGCTCTTTTTTCCGGCACGCGTCTGGCACGCACGAGCTGCGGCGAGGCGCAAAATGCCCCAATTTGATTATAGCACAAATCCAGTTTTCTGTGCATCCCCCGAGCGATGGCGGCAAGCGATTCCTGCGCCTGTGCAAAGCGCGCCCGCTGATCAGGCATCACAAGCTCCGCGGCAGCGCTGGGCGTCGGTGCGCGGAGATCGGCGACGAAATCGAGGATGCAGAAGTCGATCTCATGCCCGATGGCGGACACAACGGGAACAGAACTGGCGTAGGCCGCGCGGGCGATCTTCTCGTCGTTGAACACCCACAGGTCCTCCTTGGAGCCGCCGCCTCGCGCGACGATGATGACGTCCGTCCGTCCGCTGGCGTCAAGTCGCCGGATCGCGGCCGCGATGCCGTCGGCCGCCTCCGCGCCCTGCACATTGACGGGCGCCAGCAGGAAGCGGGCTGACGGATACCGCCGGGCGGTCACGTTGAAAATATCCTGAACAGCAGCACCCGTCGCGGACGTGACAAGGCCGACGCACCGGGGCACGGCGGGAAGCGGTCGCTTGTGCGTCTCATCAAACAGGCCCTCCGCAGCAAGCTTTGCCTTGAGTTGTTCGAAGGCCATCTGCATCGCGCCGACACCGTCGGGAAACATGTCGTCGACATAGATCTGGAATGCGCCGTCGCGCTCATACAGCGAAATGCGTCCGCGCACGATCACCCGCATTCCGTCCTGCGGCGCAAAGCGGAGGCGCTGCGCGTACGTGCGAAACATCACCGCTTTGACGCTGCATTGCTCGTCCTTGAGCGAGAAATACAGATGTCCCGTGCGGAAATGGTTTTTGAAATTGGAGATCTCACCGCGCAGCGCCACATCCGTGAGAACGGCATCGCTCTCCAGAAGCGTTTTGACATAGCGGTTCAGCGCGGTGACAGTGATCACATTGGCCATGCGCCCACCTCGTTCGCAGCGAGGATCGCCGTGCCGATCGCGTTGTCACTGGCATATTCGCCGGGCACAAAGCACACGCCCGGCAGCGCATGCGTGACCTGCGCGCGGATTACATCGCTGGACATCACACCGCCGGCCGCAACGACTTCTCTGCCGGGGTACTCCTCCTGCGCGGCACCGATCATCTTCAGCATCGTCGCGCCGATGGCGCACAGACAGAATTTGGCGACATAGGCCGGTTCTCTTCCCTTTTCCAACAGCGCGACGCACTGGTTTTCGAGGCCGGACAGGCTGCAATCCATCCCGTGCACGCTCACCTTCGGGCGGATCGTCTCACCGCACTGAGCCGCAAGGCGCGACACCTCCGCCCCGGCAGGGAACGCAAACCCGAGGCGCACGCCGATGCGGTCCACCGCCTGTCCGGCATAGAGGTCGGTGCTTGTCCCGAGCTGGCGGAGGACCCGGCCACCCTCGCACAGCAGGAGGTCTGTCGTGCCGCCCGAGATGTGAAATACCAGAGTCTCACGCCGGAAAAGTTCCGCGCCGCCCGCGGCGAATGTTGCGGCTGCAACATGGCCCTGCTGATGCGTTGTGTGTACGAGCGGGACTCCCGCGCCGAGCGCAAGCGCCGTGGCCGCACTGACACCCGAGAGGAAACATGGCATATAAGAGCCCTCCACCGGGCGCGGTTTCGCGGACACTCCCACCACGTCCACCGACGAGAGCGGCACCTTCTCCGCGACCTCTGCAAGCATCTGCGGAAGCGCAGACGTGTGATGAAACACCGCGTCGCTCTGACGAAGGCCGCGCTGTCCCTCACGGACAGGCAGAAAGCGCTTGACAGCACAAACAACCCCTTCCGCCTGCGTGTCAAACACTGCCAAAGAGGTTGCGTAGTTGCTTGTATCAATTCCGAGCGCCAGCATTTTATGCCTGCTCTCTCGCGCGCGACAGCGTGCCGAGCAGGCCGTTGACGAACTGGTAGTCGTCCTCGCCCGAATATTTTTTCGTCAGCTCAACAGCCTCGTTGATGACGATGCTGTCCATATCGTCCTTGCCGCTGAAGAACATCTCCGTCACAGCAAGGCGCAGAATGGCCGTATTGACGCGCGGCAGACGCGCGAGTGTCCAACCCCGCTTCAAAGCGGAAGCGATTTTTTCATCAACTTCAGGCTGATGCGCGCTGAAATTGATCAGCAGAGCCTCGCCGTACGGATCGACGGCATATTCCTCTGCCTCGCGCGACGCCGCGATGATCTCGGCCATTTCGTTCGCGCCAAAAGAGTACTCAAACAACGCCAGGACGGCGTTTTCACGTGCGGTTCTACGATTCATATTCCCTCACAACAATGAACCCCCCTGCGTTGGGCGGGAGGGTTATGGATTTATTCGTCTGTCGCCGGTTCGTCTTCTTCCACGGGCTGAGCCTCGGCCGCCACTGCCGCGACGATCACGTTGACCTTGGAAACTGTGATCGACGTCATGTTCTGGACGCTCGTCTTGACGTTCTCCTGCACCTTCTCACACAGCGCCGGGATCTTGCACCCGTACTCGACAACGATGTTGACCGTGATTTCGGCAATATCGTCGGAAAGCTCCACCAGAATGGGCCGGTAAGCCGCCATCTTGCGGAAAAAGCTCTGAACACCGGATTCGGGCTCGGCAATCTCTCTGACGCCCTCGATCTCAAGTGTTGCAAGGCGTGCAATTTTGGCGATGACGTCCGTGGAGATCTGAAGACTTCCACCGGTGGCTTTGGACTTTGAAACATCCATGCTGGCTGCTCCTCCCTGTTGGTGAACTCATCAACATACGATTTTTGTTTATTATACCATTTTTTTTCGGGAGAAACAACATCTATTTTACTTCCACAATGGTAATATTGCTGGCTTTTGTCTCAAGCTTTGACAGAACGATATCGCGGATCTGCGCGACCTGCGTCTTATCCAGCGCGTCGCCGCCTGTCTTGACTGCCACGCTGACCATCTCTCCGTCGACAAATACGATGCAGTCCTCAAAACCTTTTGCCTTGACAAGGCTTTCGATCTCGCCTTCGGTGGTGATGGCGTCAAGCTGCTGCGTCAGTGTCTGCGTCACTGTCTCCTTCTCATTGTCGGTCAGCTGCGCGTCGGAGAGTACCGACTGCAATTTGTCCAGCGCCTCGTCGCGCGTCTTGGTCCGGGTGAGGCGCGCCTGCTCGAAATAATCGTCGCCGTCCGCCGCGTCCGTGCTGACGAGCTGCGCCTCGCCGTAATTCTTGTTTGGAAGCGGCTCTGTCACGCCTGACTGTTCCGCCGCGACCTGCACGTCAAGAGGCTCTGTCGTGACGGGCGTCTCCTGCTGCGCTGCCACCGCGAGCGCATCATCCACTGTTGCGATGCCGTCCGCGCGGGAATACTCCCAATTCAGATAGACCGCCACGCCAAGCGCCAGGACCAGTGTCAGCAGCGTGAGCTTTCGTTTGCTTTTTGCACTCTTCATAGAAGGAACCCCCGTTTATTTCATTTTTGTCACGCAGACACGGTTTGTCGGAAGGCCGAGGCCGACCGAAACAAATTCCGTGACGCGCGAAACGACTGTGATATCATCCCCGCCCTCGCAGACGACGGAGACGCCCTTGACGCCGGGTTCGAGGACGCTCTCCAGCACTGGCGATCCTCCTGAGAGGACGTGCTCCGTCTGCCACGAGGACGAGCGCCTTGAACCGCCGTCCTGCTCCGACTGCGTCTCGGTGTCAGACTTTTCATCCAGCGCGAAAACGCTCTCGCCGCCGTCCTCCAGTGTTACAAACACCTTCACGTCTCCCACGCCCTCGATCTGCGCGAGCGCGTCCTCGAGCCTCGTCTCCATGCGGGCAGAATACTCTTCCGCGCTGCGCTGGATGTTTGCACCGGGATCGGTTTTCGTTTCGGCAAAGAGCGTGTCCGAAAGGAAAATCAGCAAAATTCCGGTGATCCCGATGAGAAACAGTGCGTTCTTTTTCTGAAACAGCGCCGCCAGCTTTTTTCCCGTCTCACCCATTTTTCACTCCCCCGTTTCCACAAGCACATCCGCGTCTTCTCCGAACCATTCCTCCGCGAGCTGTGCCGCGGTCTCCTTTTGCGCGGCGTCCTGCACAGTGATCGTCACGGCGCCCACAACGAACGCGTCCGATTCCTCGCGCAGCGCGACCTGAACGCGTGCCGAGATCTTTCGCTCCGCGCAGGCCTGTGCAAATTCCTCGGCAATCTTCTGTTCCGTCTCGCGCCGGACAAGTTCCGTCAGACTGACAGTCTGACGCGCCGCGGACGCCTTTGGCAAAGAGAGCTGTACCGTGCCTGTCAGCGACAAAGCCGGCCGCACGATGCTCAATAAAATATATAGCACCGTCACAAGATTTATGACGGACGTCCTCGACTTTCCGCCCGCAAGGATGCGGACGAGGCCGGAGACAAGGCAAGCGCTGCACAGCGCGAGCACCCACGCGCGTACAGACTGCATCTCAACCGCCCCCTCCCAGAAGGATCATCAGAATCGTCGCCGAAAGGACCATGAAGCCGAACAATCCGCACATGGCCATGCAAAGCCCGACGGTCTGTCCCAGACCGGAAAACAGCCGCTGCGCGCGGCGTGCGCCGAGCGCAGCCGCGGCGATGCGCGCAACGGCAAAAACCATCTGATAGACGGCGCACTGTGTCAGAATGGGGACAAATGCCGCGGCGACCACCGCGATGACGGCAAATCCGACTGTGGCCTTCATCAGGTGAAGTCCCGCGAGAACGGCGCCGAGTGCATCTGACATCACTTTTCCGACGACAGGGATGCCGCTGCTGACAACAAGCTTCCCCGTCTTGAGCGCAAAGCTGTCCGTGCTCTGGGCAATGAGGCCCTGCATTCCCAGCAGCGCCGCGAACACCGTCGCGCCCGCGGTCAGCGCCCGCTTCATCCACTTGGCGAATTGCTCAGAGAGCGCGTCGGCGTCAACGCCGCCGTCCATACATGAGACGGCAGACAGAGCGAGCAGCATCCGCAGAAACGGCATGCCGCACGACGCAAAGAGCTGCGAGACAGCCATCGCGGCCGTGAAAAACAATCCGCTGTAGACCGTGGCCGTCCCGACCTGTCCGCACGCCGCCACGACGCCCGCAAAGACCGGTACGAACGCCGTCAGATACTGAGACGCGCTGGAAAACGCCTCCTGCGCGTAGTTCAAAAGCCCCTCCGCCGCCGGCGCGCAGAGCACGAACAGCACCGCCGCAGACACCGTGTCAAGCGCGGACGCCGCGCCCTCCGACAGGGCGGAGGGAGAAGCGCTTCGCACAGCAGATGTGACGACCAGCGCCGTGATCATCCCGGCGCTCAGCCGGAGCGGCGCGCGAAGCGAATCCCGAATGACTTCAACACCCTTTTCGAGCCATTCTTCGGGAGTCGTGTCGCGGAATTCTTCCACCGTCATTGGAGCCGAATCGACGACCTCGCCCCACTCCTCCGGGTATGGCTCCTCGGCCCAGACTGCCGGGCAGAGCGCGGCGACCATAACAAGCATGATGATCCACTTTCTCATTGCAGGAACCTCACAAGGATCGCAGCGAGTTCCGTCAGTATCGGCGACGCGGCGAGCAGCACGCCGATCTTCCCGGCAAATTCGATCTGCCCGGCCAGCGCCCCCTGCCCCGCGTCGCGGCAGGCGTCCTGCGCAAACTGCGCCAGCAGCGCGATGGCGGACGCCTTGAGCAGACAGGCAAGTCCGCTTTCGTCCGTATATTTTGCAAGGGCGCGCACAAGGTCAAAGACGGGTTCTCCGGCGCGCAGCACGCACAGCCAGATGACCGCGCCCGCGCCGAGCGACAGCGCGACGGCGAGCGCCGGGCTGTACTGTTTCAGCAGCGCGGCCAGAAAGAGCGCCGCCACGCCGACGCCAATGATGCGCAGGATCTCCGCCGTCACAGGCCGAACACATCCTTGATCGTATTGAACAGCTCGCTGATCTGCGTGACGATCATCATCAGCACAACGATCAGACCGGCAAGCGTCGTCATCATCGCCTGATCTTCACGCCCGGAGCGCACGAGCAGCTGATTGAGCACCGCGACGATGATGCCGATCGCCGCGATCTTAAATACAAAATCAATGTCCATTTCTTCCCGCCTTTTTCACAGCAGAAGCAGCACGGCGGCGCATCCCGCGCAGACGCCGACCGCCCTGAACAGCCGCGTCTCGTCCGCAGCCTGTCCCTCCGCGTGCCGCTGTGCCTGTTCCAGTCTTTTTCTCGCAGCCTCGAGCTGTCCCGCCTGTTCGGACGCGTCCTGCGCGCCGACGCAGCGCACCGCGCTGCAAAAAAGCTCCTGTTCCTGCGCGCTGAGATGCGGGCGCGTCGCGGCGCAAAATACATCGAGCGCGCGGGCGACGATCTGCGGCGGCGGTCCGGAACCGCTGAAATCAAGCGGCAGCTCCCGGTACGCCTCCGCGTGCGCCGCACGGCGCAGCAGCGCCAGCGAGCGTTCCCGGCGGTATGTCAGCTCCGCCTGCACCGCGCCGAGAAAACGCGCCATCTCGTCCAGAAGGCAGGCGCGTCTTCGCGCGCGGCGCCCGCGCCCCACACCCGCCAGCGCACAGGCAGAGAACAGCAGCGCCGCGCCTGCGCCTTTACACAGAAAGATCCACGTCGACAATTGTTTCCGCCCTCCCGATCCCCGGTTCTCCTGACAAAAGAACCACCGTCTGGAACGCACCCGTCTCGCACAGTGCCCGCAGAGCCGGGCGGCGGCGCAGCGCCCGCTCATCCGGCGCGTGCGCCGTCGCAATGATGCGCACGCCCGCGTTCGCCGCCTTCCGCACAGCGTCGACGTCCTCGTCCCCGCCGATCTCGTCGCAGACGAGCGTCTGCGGCCCCATCGCGCGCACAGCATGCAACATCGCGATGTGCTTCGGATAGCCCGAGAAATAGTCGCACAGGTCGGGCGGCGTCTCCGCAAAGCCCTCGTCCGTCACCGGCGCAAGCTCAAACCGCTCGTCCACGACGGCCGTCCGAATGCCCGCGTCGGACAGCTCTTTCAGGCACGCGCGGAGCAGCGTCGTCTTTCCCGTGCCCGGCGCGCCGAGGATCAGAAGGCCCCTGTGCGGGTCGAGCAGCATCCGGCGCATCGCCTCGCTGCACCGCAGCAGCTGCGTGCGGGCGATGCGGATGTTGAGCGACGTGACGTTCCGCACTGTAAACGCCTGGTCGCTGTATAGCGCCGTGCCGCAGATCCCCGCGCGGTGGCCGCCTGCCATCGGGACGAACCCCTGCGAGATGCACTCCTCAAATGTGTGCACGGAATAGGCGCACACGGCGTGGAAACACGATCCGAGCTGCGCGTGGCTCAGCGTCAGCACGCCGTTCGTGTGCGTGCGGATAGGGATGCCGTCAAAGCGGAGAAAATACGACGCGCCGCCGATCGTCAGCGTCACAGGGCGCTGCGAGCGCAGACGGATCTCCGTCACCCCGCGCGCTGCGTCGCGCGGGACGCGCAGCAGCGGCTCGGAGACTTCCGCCGGAAGCTGCGCCGCCGCGTCATAAAAGCTCTGCGCCCCGGTCGGCATCTTTGCATCCCCCCTGTTTGTCCCATTCTATGTGCGCGGGCGCGCCGGTAGAACAAAAGGCGGCCGGACCTGCAAAAACAGGTCCGGCCGCCCTGGGCCGTTTGGTTTTCTTTTACATCGCCTCGATGGCGGCGAGCACCATCTCTCGCAGCACGCCGGGATTGCCCTTGCCCTTCGTGGCCTTCATGCACTGGCCGACGAGGAACCCGGCGACGTTCGTCTTGCCGTTCTTGTAGTCCGCGACGGCCTTGCCGTTCGCCGCAAGCACGTCGGCGACGATCTTCTTCAGCGCGTCCGTATCGTTCACCTGCGCGAGGCCTTTCTCCTCGACGACCTTCGCGGGGTCGACGTCCTCGTCGATGATCGTCTCGAGCACCGTCTTCGCGGCGGTGTTGGAGATGACGCCCTTTTCGATCAGGCAGATCATATCCGTCAGATGCTCCTTCGTGAGCGCGGTGTCCGCCACCTCGATGCGGCGCTCGTTCAGAATGCGCGCGATATCGCCGATCATCCAGTTCGAGACGAGCTTCGCGTCGCATTTCTTCATCGCAACGCACGCGTCAAAGAATTCGCTGCGCGGCTTGCTGGACGCGAGCAGCGATGCGTCGTCCTGATTCAGGCCGAAGTCACTCATGTAGCGGATGGTCTTGTCGACCGGAAGCTCCGGGATGGAGTCCTTGAGCTCCTGCACGTGCGCCTCGCTGACCTCGAACGTCAGCAGGTCGGGTTCGGGGAAATAGCGGTAATCCTGCGCGTCCTCCTTTGAACGCAGCAGCACATTGCGGCCGTTCGCGTCGTCCCAGCGGCGCGTCTCCTGCTCGATGACGCCGCCCGCCTCGAGCACCTCGACCTGACGCGCCGCCTCGTACTGAATGGCGCGGTACACGGCGCCGAAGCTGTTGACGTTCTTCATCTCGGTGCGCGTGCCGAACTCCGCCGCACCCTTTTTGCGCACGGACACGTTGACGTCCGCGCGCACGCTGCCCTCCTGCATCTTCGCGTCGGAGATGCCGAGGTACAGAAGAATGGATGTGATGCCCTCGAGATACGCCTTCGCCTCCTCTGCGCTGCGCAGGTCCGGCTCGGAGACCATCTCGATCAGCGGCACGCCGCAGCGGTTGAAATCGACGAGCGAACCGTCGAACGAATCGGCATGGATCAGCTTGCCCGCGTCCTCCTCGATGTGGATGCGCGTGATGCCGATGCGCTTTTTCTCGCCGTTCACAAGGATGTCGAGATAGCCGTCCTCGCAAAGAGGAATGTCGAACTGGCTGATCTGGTACGCCTTCGGCAGGTCGGGATAGAAGTAGTTCTTGCGGTCGTTTTTCGACACGCGGTTGATGCGGCAGTGCAGCGCGTGGCCCATCTTGATGGCGTAGTCGACCACCTGCTTGTTCAGCACCGGCAGCGTGCCGGGCATGCCCATGCACACCGGGCAGCACAGCGTGTTGACCTCGGCGCCGAACGCGTTCTTACAGCCGCAGAATATTTTCGTCTCCGTGCACAGCTCCGCGTGCACCTCAAGGCCGACGATGACCTCGTAATCGCTCGTTCCCATGCTTACCCCTCCTTGACCGCGAAGCCGCCGCGCGCCGTCTCATAGCACTTGGCGACCGTGAGCAGTCTCGATTCCGAAAAATGCGGGCCCAGCAGCTGCATGCCGATGGGCAGGCCGTCCGCGCCGAATCCGCACGGCACGCTGACGCCGGGCAGGCCGGCGATGTTGGCCGTGACGGTGCAGATGTCGGAGGCGTACATGGCGAGCGGATCGCTGAGCTTCTCGCCGAGACGGAACGCCGTCGACGGCGTCGTGGGCGTGGCGATCACATCGCACTGCTCGAACGCGGCGGCAAACTCGGCGGAGATGCGCTTTTGCAGCATCTTCGCGCGCTTGTAGTAGGCGTCGTAGTAGCCGCTCGAGAGCACGTACGTGCCCAGCATGATGCGGCGCTTGACCTCGCGGCCGAAGCCCTCGCTGCGCGTCGTGAGGTACAGGTCGCTCAGCGTGCCGTCGCGGCGGCCGGAATAGCCGTATTTCACGCCATCGTAGCGCGCCAGATTGGACGACGCCTCGGCGGACGAGATGATGTAATACGCGCTGAGCGCATAGCCGGTGGACGGGAGGGAGATTTCAACGATCTCCGCGCCGAGCGCTTTCAGCTCATCGACGGCGCGCAGCACGGCCGCGCGCACCTCCTCCGTGACGCCCTCGCCAAAATATTCCTTCGGCACGCCGATGCGAAGGCCCTTCACCTCGGCGCCCGGCATCGTGAACGGGCACTCCTTGCTTGTGGCGTCGTGCGCGGCGTCGCGGCCGCGGATGACGTCAAACAGCAGCGCCGCGTCGTCCACCGTGCGGGCGAACGGGCCGATCTGATCGAGCGACGATGCGAACGCCACGAGACCGAAGCGGGAGACCGCGCCGTACGTCGGCTTGAGGCCGACGATGCCGCACAGTCCGGCCGGGCAGCGGATGGAGCCGCCGGTGTCGGAACCGAGCGACAGCGGCACCTCGCATGCGGCGACAGCGGCCGCGCTGCCGCCGGACGAGCCGCCGGGCACGCGCGTCAGGTCCCACGGGTTCTTTGTCGCCTTGAACGCGGAGTTCTCGCACGAGCCGCCCATCGCGAACTCGTCCATGTTCACCTTGCCGGCGATGAGCGCGTCGGCGGCGTTCAGCTTGTCCACGACCGTCGCGTTATAAGGCGGAACAAAATTTTCAAGCATCTTCGACGCGCACGTCGTCGCGATGCCCTTTGTGCAGATATTGTCCTTGACGGCAACGGGGATACCAGCCAGACGGCCGAGCGCTTCGCCGCGGACGCGGCGCTCGTCGATCTCTCGCGCACGCGCGCGTATGGCGTCGCCGTTCACACTGAGAAACGCCTCGACGCTGCCGTCGACCGCTTCGATGCGCGCCAGCGCTGCGTCCGCGACCTCGAGCGCGGACACTTCCTTTTTCTCCAGCAGAGCCGCAAACTCCACCGCAGATCTCCGATACAGTTCCATTGTGTCTCTCCTCACTCCACGGTTTTCGGTACGACCACGCAGCCCGCGACAAGGCGCGGCACGTTGCTCAGCAGTTCGTCGCGCGGCATGGACGGCACGACGACATCCTCGCGCAGCTCCATCTGGTTGTCGGGGTCCAGCAGCGCGCCCTTCGACTCCATCTCCGGCAGATTCTCCACCATGCCGACGATGGACGCAAATTCCTTTTCAAAGGCCGCTGCCTCTTCGTCCGTGAATTTCAGCATTGCGAGCTTCGCAATGTGCTGCACGTCAAATTCCATTTGTGTCCTCCCTCTCGTTGTCGATCATCTTCAGGAACGCCGCCTCGTCGATCACGGGGATCCCGAGGCTGTTCGCCTTTGTCAGTTTCGAGCCCGCGGCCTCGCCCGCGAGCACATAGCTCGTCTTCTTCGAGACGCTGGACGCCGCCTTGCCGCCGTTCTCCGAGATCAGCGCCTCGGCCTCGGCGCGGCTGAGCGTCGGAAGCGTGCCGGTGACGACGAACGTCAGCCCCTTCAGCGCGTCTTTCTTCTCCGGCCCGGTGTGGACCATCACGACGCCCGCCGCCGCGAGGCGCGCGAGGAGGTCGTGCGTGCCGTCCTTGGACAGGAAGTCGAGCACGCTGTCCGTCATGATGCCGCCGAAGCCGTCGATGGCGTTGATGTCGTCCGCCGTCGCGGCGCGCAGCGCGTCCATCGAACCGAAGTGCTCAGCCAAGAGCGCCGCCGCCTTCGCGCCGATGTTGCGGATACCGAGGCCGAACAGCAGCTTTTCCAGCCCGCGCCCCTTCGACGCCTCGATGGCCGCGAGCAGATTGTCGGCCGATTTCTCCTTGAATTTGTCCAGCTCCAAAAGCTGTTCGCGGGTGAGGTCATAGATGTCCGCCGCGCTGCGGACGTAGCCCTTTTCCGTGAGCTGCTGCGCCACCGCCTCGCCGAGGCCGTCGATGTCCATCGCACCGCGGCTGGCAAAGTGGATGATGTTGCGCAGCGCCTGCGCCGGACACTCGGGATTTGTGCAGCGCAGCGCCGCCTCGTCCTCCTGCCGCGCGACAGGCGCGCCGCAGCTCGGGCAGATGTGCGGCATCTCGAACGGGCTTTCGCTGACGCGCTGCGTCACCGCGATCACCTCGGGGATGATGTCCCCCGCCTTGCGCACACGGATGGTGTCGCCGATGTTCACGCCGAGCTGCCGGATGAACGCCTCGTTGTGCAAGATCGCGCGCGACACCGTCGTCCCCGCCAGAAGCACCGGCTCGAAGACCGCCGTCGGCGTCAGCACACCGGTGCGGCCGACCGAGACCTCGATGTCAAGCAGCTTCGAGTCCTTCTCCTCGGGCGGGTACTTGAACGCGACCGCCCAGCGCGGGAACTTGTTCGTGCTTCCGAGCGCGTCGCGCTGGGCGAAATCGTCCACCTTTACGACCGCGCCGTCGATGTCGTACTCGAGCGAGCCGCGCAGCGCGCCGATGGACTCGATCTCTCGGATCACGCCCTCGATGTCATCGAAGCGGTCGCGGCGCGGCGAGACGGGAAAGCCGAGCGACGCGAGATATTCGAGGCTCTCCTTATGGGAGTGCAGCTCGCGCCCACGGATCTGCTGCAAATTGAACACAAAAACCGACAGGCCGCGCGACGCCGTGACGGCGCTGTCCTTCTGGCGAAGCGACCCGGCCGCCGCGTTGCGCGGGTTTTTGTTTTTTTTTTTCTCTTCAAGTTCCTGCTGCGCGCGCAGCGCCGTGAGCGCCGCGTGCGGCATGTAGACCTCGCCGCGCACTTCCAGAAATTCCGGCGCACCCGCCAGTTTCTTTGGAATGTCGCGGATGACGGCGAGGTTCTCCGTCACGTCCTCGCCGACGACGCCGTCGCCGCGCGTGGAGCCGCGCACGAACACGCCGTTTTCGTACTCGAGACTGACGGACAGCCCGTCGATCTTCGCCTCCGTCACGTACTGCGGGACAATGCCCGCCTCGCGGACGCGGCGGTCAAAGTCACGCACCTCGTCGAGCGAGAACACGTCCTGAAGGCTCTCCATTTTGACGGCGTGCTGCACCTTTTCAAATTTTGAGGACGCGGTACCGCCCACATGCTGCGTGGGCGACGTTTCATCCGCAAGCTGCGGGAACTCTTCTTCCAGTGCGCGGAAACGGCGCGTCAGCGCGTCGTATTCAAAATCGTCCAGCTCCGGCGCGTCCAAGTCGTAATACAGATGGTTGTGATGCTCGATCTCAGCGCGCAGCGCCGACCATTCCGACCGTGCGGCTTCAAACTCCAAGCGATCGCCTCTTTCCCGGCCGCCCGCACGGGCAGCCGTTTGCAATATCGCAAATAGTATAGCACAATCGGAGGCGTTTGAACAGGTTTAATTTCT